>JAYTHJ010000001.1:0-7471 GCA_043732725.1 Sphingomonadaceae bacterium
ATCACCCGGATGGACCAGAGCATCCGGCGCGATGTCCACAAGATGCGCGCCTTCGTGCGCTTTCGCGAGTTCCCCGATCCCGAGGTGGGTGGCAAGGGCGAGCGCTTCGCCGCGTGGTTCGAGCCCGAGCATCACATCGTGCGGTTGAACGCGCCGTTCTTCGTCCGCCGCTTCACCGCGATGCACTGGTCGATCCTGACGCCCGAAGTCTGCGCGCACTGGGACACCGACGACCTCAGCTTCACCGCTGGAACGGTGCGCTCGGAGGCTCCCGGTGTCGATCCGCTCGAAGCGACGTGGACGACCTACTATGCCAGCATCTTCAACCCGGCGCGGCTCAAGGTGAAGGCGATGACCACCGAAATGCCGAAGAAATACTGGAAGAACCTGCCCGAGGCGGCGCTGGTGCCCGGGCTGATCGCAGGAGCCACCGCCCGGATGACGACAATGCTCGACGACAGCAGCAATGCCCCGACGACGCTCGACGCGCTGCGCGCCGAGGCGAGCGCCTGTACCCGCTGTCCGCTTTACGCCCCCGCGACGCAGACGGTGTTCGGCGAAGGCCCGGCGGACGCGGCGCTGATGTTCGTCGGCGAGCAACCGGGTGATCAGGAGGACCTTGCCGGGCACCCGTTCGTCGGCCCCGCCGGGCAGATGTTCAACCGCGCGCTCGCCGATGCCGGGGTCGACCGCGCCCGCTCCTACGTCACCAACGCGGTCAAGCACTTCAAGTTTGAACTGAGCGGCAAGCGGCGTATCCACGCGAAGCCGATGACGCCCGAGATCGACGCCTGCCGGACATGGCTCGACCGCGAGCGCGCGGTGCTCAAACCGCGGATTACCGTCGCGCTCGGGGCCACTGCGGCGCGGGCGTTGACCGGCAAGACGGTAACGATCTCGAAGGTCCGGGGAGCGCCGCTGAAGCTCGCCGACGGCGGCGAGCTGTGGATCACCGTCCACCCGAGCTTCCTGCTGCGCGTCGAAGATCCGGTCGCGGCAAAGGCCGAGTACGGCCGCTTCGTCGACGATCTGAGCGCCATCGGTCAACGGCTTGTCACACTCGCCGCGTAGTGGCGGTATCGCGCAGCGGAACGCACCCGGTGCGGCTAATCCCGTTTCGGCGCGTTACCCCGACCTTGTTATCTGAAATCACGGAGCCTCATCCATGTTGAAGATCCTCTACGCCGCCGCCGGTGCGATGGCGCTGCTCGCGGTGGCGACGCCGTCGGTGGCGGCGGTCAACGTCCGCCAGCTGAACCAGGAGCGCCGCATCGATGCCGGTGTCCGCAGCGGCAAGCTGACCCCCTACGAAGCGCGCAAGCTCAAGAGCGAGCAGCGCCTCATCGCCCGCCAGAAGGCAGCGGCGAAAGCCCGCCACGGCGGTCACCTGACGCGTGCCGACAAAGCGCGCATTCACGGGCACCAGGAAGCCGCGAACCGCCACATCAAGCGGCTGAAGCACAACCGCGCGAACCGCTAACCGCCACACCGGTTCGACTTCGGCGGCCGTTGCGCAGCGCGTGACTATCGTCGAAGCTGGAACGGCTGGCTCAGAGGTGACCTGCGATGATCAAGCCTACGGGCTCGACGGCAGCACGATCCTCGTCGCCGCGGGCGCGATCTTCCGGTTACGCGCGACGGTGCCCAGCGAGGGCGCAGCGGCTGTCAAGGTCGAGTATAGCGGCGGCGACGTGCTGACGCTCGAACCATTGGCAGCAGTGGTCGCGCCGTTGCACAACGTTGCCAAGCTGATCCAGCTGACGACCCGGAGCGGTAGTGCGGTATAGCTTGAGGCGGCCGCGATCTCGCGGGTTAGAGCCGCCCTGCCGATCAACGGCCCTGGAACCGAAATTGTCGTCGGCGGGCACTATCAACAAGTGATCGAGCCGGTCGCGGTCGTCGAAGCAGCCATCGCTGCGGCCGCGGGTTGAGCGCTTAAAAGTTAGCGCGTAGCGGCGATCGCCTCGAACTCGCTTTTACGGTCGCCGAGCCGTGCAGCCATCATCGCGCGGACCGTGGCCAGCACCTCGGGCCACGCGGTTGCTGGCGTGCCGCCGCCGAGTGGCTGCGGGTCGTATTCGATCGCCAGCTGGATGGCTTCGGCGACATCGCGACGAGCAGCAGTTCCACGACCCGAAACGCGAAGTCGATGCCCGATGTGACGCCGCCGGCGGTGCTTCGGTTGCGGTCGACAACGGTACGCTCGGCGACATAGATTGCGCCGAATAACGCCAGATACTCGCCCCATGCCCAGTGGCAGCCAGTACGGTAGCCGTCGAGCAGCCCCGCCGCGGCGAGGATCAGCGAGCCGGTGCAGACGCTGGTCACCAACTGCGCCCCAGCCGCCAGCGTCCGTAGCCAGCCCAGCACTTCCTCGTCGCGCATCACCGCCGCGACCGGCCCGCCACCGGGGACGCAGATCATGTTGAGCTGTGGACACAGTCGGCAAGCGTCATCGTCGGCACTAGCGCGAGTCCGCAGTCGCTGGGTACGGGCGCTAACGTCTTTCAGACGTAAAGCACCTCAGCCCCCGGCATGCGGTGCAACACCTGCGCTGGACCGGTCATGTCGAGCTGCATCAGATTGGACCAAAGCACGAAGCCGATGCGGTAAGGGGCGGGCATAGGCGCACTTTCTAGCACCCTCCCGTCGGGGGAAGGGTTGGGGTGGGGTGCGCGGGCGAGTAAGAGCAGTCTCTCGATCGACGTGCGCCCTCGCCCCCGGCCCTCCGCTGAGGGAAGGGAAACAGGAAATCAGAAGGGCAGCGAAGCTAAGCCGCGAACTCGAGCCCGAGCGCGTCCGCTACTGCCTTGTACCGGATCTTGCCGCCCGCGACGTTCAGTCCCGCCGCCAGATGCGGGTCCGCCGCCATCGCCGCATCGGCTCCCAGCGCGGCGATCTTGAGCACGAACGGCAGCGTCGCGTTGTTCAGCGCGAAGGTCGACGTCCGTGCCACGGCGCCGGGCATGTTGGCGACGCAGTAATGGATGATGCCGTCGACGACATAGACCGGGTCGGCGTGCGTCGTCGCATGACTGGTCTCGAAGCAGCCGCCTTGGTCGATGGCGATGTCGACCAGCACGCTTCCGCGCTTCATCAGCTTGAGCATGTCGCGCGTCACCAACTTAGGCGCGGCCGCACCCGGAACCAGCACCGCGCCGATGACGACGTGCGCGCTTTCGAGCGCCGCCGCGACCGCGGCTTTCGAACTGAACACGGTCTTGACGCGACCTTCGAACATGTCGTCGATCTCGGCAAGGCGCGCCGTTGAGATGTCGTAGATGGTTACATCGGCGCGCATGCCGACCGCCATCTGAGCGGCGTTGATCCCCGAGACGCCGCCACCGAGGATCGCGACCCGCCCGGGCGCGACGCCGGGGACGCCGCCGAGCAGGATGCCGCGGCCGCCCTGTTCCTTCTCGAGATAATGCGCGCCGACCTGAACGCTCATCCGCCCGGCGACCTCGGACATCGGGCGCAGCAACGGCAGGCCGCCTTTGGCTTCGGTGACCGTCTCATAGGCGATACACGTTGCATGACTGTGCATCAGTGCCTCGGTCTGCGGCCTGTCGGCGGCGAGGTGCAGGTAGGTGAACAGCACCTGGCCCTGCCGCAGCCACGCGCATTCCTGCAGTTGCGGCTCTTTGACCTTGACGATCATATCAGCGCTGTCGAACACCTCGCGTGGACCGGCCGCAATTAGTGCACCCGCCGCGACATAGTCGACATCGGTGAAGTCGATCCCGGACCCGGCACCGGTCTCGACAGTTACGGTGTGACCGGCATGCGTCAGCTCGGCCACTGACGGCGGGGTCAGACCGACACGATATTCGTGATTCTTGATTTCCTTGGGAACGCCGACGTGCACGCTTTGACTCCTCAATCCGATTTTGCAGCCATAGGATGTCCCGGCGGCATTGTCGCGCCCGGCAGCATTGGTTGCGGCGTCACAGCCGCCGTGGTAACGCGCGCTCGCTCGATCCTAACGGGCGGCAACGCATTGGCGCAACGGGTGATCGCAGGGGACGTCGGGCGGTGAGTGCTGCCATGAGTGCGGTAGCTGGGTCAGCGTCGACCGCGGCGGTTATCGCCGGACCTGTCGCGTCGGCGCCGCCGGAGCCTAAGATGGTTGCGACGCACAAGCCGCAGAGTTTCAACAAGCTAGCGGTCGGGGCGGTCGGTGTAGTGTTCGGCGATATCGGCACAAGCCCGCTCTACGCCCTCAAGCAAGTGTTCGTCGGCCAGCATCCGTTGACCGTCGACGCGTTGAACATTTTTGGCGTGATCTCGCTGATATTCTGGACGATGGTGATCATCGTCACTGTCAAATACGTCTTTATCGTCATGCGCGCCGATAATCGCGGTGAAGGCGGCTCGATGGCGCTGCTGGCGCTGATCTCGCGGTTGTCGCCGGGTGTCGGCCGGGCGCGCTGGCTGGTCTTGATGGGCGTGCTGGCGACGGCGCTGTTCTTCGGCGACGCGATCATCACCCCCGCGATCTCGGTGCTGTCGGCGGTCGAGGGTTTGATTGTCGTCCAAGCCGGGCTAACGCCGCTGGTGCTGCCGATCGCGATCGGCATCCTGATCGGGCTGTTTCTGATCCAGGCGCGCGGCACTAACAGGGTCGGCGCGCTGTTCGGCCCGGTCATGTTGGTCTACTTCGCCGTGCTGACGGTGATGGGCGCCGCGAACATCGTCGCCGCACCGCAGGTCGGTGCGGCGCTGTCGCCCACCTATGCGGTGCAGTTTATCCTCCGGGACCCGTTGCTGGCGTTTCTCGCGCTCGGCTCGGTGGTGCTGGCGGTGACGGGCGCGGAGGCGCTTTATGCCGACATGGGGCATTTCGGACGCAAGCCGATCCAATTTTCTTGGCTATGGATCGTGCTGCCGGCGCTGATGATCAACTATCTCGGGCAGGGCGCGCTGATGCTGGTCAACCCGGCGGCGGCGGCGAACCCGTTCTTCCTGATGGCTCCCGAATGGGCGCGGTTGCCGCTGGTTTTGCTCGCGACCATGGCGACAGTCATCGCCAGCCAGGCGGTTATCTCGGGCGCGTTCTCGGTGGCGCAGCAAGCTGTCCAACTCGGCTTCCTGCCGCGACTCAAGATCACCCACACCAGCGCCAGCGAAGCCGGGCAGATCTATATCCCAATTATCAACTGGGCGCTGCTGATTATGGTCATCCTGCTGGTGCTCGGCTTCCGCACCTCGGACAATCTCGCGAGCGCTTACGGTATCGCGGTGACCGGCACGATGTTCATCACTACCTGTATGATCGCGGTGCTGGTGCTGTCGATCTGGAAGTGGAGCAAGCTGTGGGCGGTGCCGCTGCTGACGGTGCTGCTTCTCGTCGACGGGGCTTACTTTGCCTCGAATCTTACCAAGATCCCCGACGGCGGCTGGTTCCCGCTGGTTGTCGGGCTAATCACCTTCACCTTCCTGACGACGTGGGCGAAGGGCCGCCAGTTGATGATGCTGCGACTGCGCGAGAGCGCGATGCCGATCGAGGTGTTCATCAAGTCGGCGGCGAACAGCGCCACCCGCGTCCAGGGCACCGCAGTGTTCATGACCAGTACCGCCGCCGGGGTGCCGCATGCGCTGCTGCACAATCTTAAGCATAACAAAGTGCTCCACGAGCGCATCCTGATCCTGACGGTGGTGATCGAGGAGGTGCCTTACGTCGACACCGAGAATCGCCTTGAAATTCGTGACCTCGGCTGCAATTTCTTCAGGCTCGTCGTGCGCTACGGCTTCATGCAGGAGATCGATATTCCGGCGGCACTCAAGCTGGTCGAAAACTGCGGTCCCAAGTTCAAGATGATGGACACGAGTTTTTTCCTCGCGCGTCAGACGTTGCTCGCCTCCGACCATCCCGGCATGCCGATCTGGCGTGAGAAAATATTCGCGTGGATGCTGGCCAACAGCGAAAGCGCGATGGAGTTCTTCAAGCTGCCCACCAACCGCGTTGTCGAGTTGGGCAGCCAAGTCGAGATTTAAGGAGGTCAGCGCCGGTCGAGTTGCGCTGCAGCATCCGACGCGGCTACTCAGAACAGGTGTACCCCGGCGCAGTTGTCGCCAGCGATAATCGAGTTTGGTTTAGGAATGTCATCCCCGCTCCGTTCAACCCGGCTTGCCGGATGAGGCGCACCATAGCGCCAGCCCGGGTTTGGCCGGTGACGGCTTTCATACTGACCATCGCGCTGACGGCGTGTGCGAGCAACAAGCCGAAGCCGGATGAAAAGCGCAAGGGTCCGCCGGAAGTGGGCTTCGTGATCCTCCAGAGCAAGACGGTGCCGCTCGATATCGAGCTGCCGGGACGCACGGCGGCATATGAGACCGCCGATGTCCGTCCACAGGTGTCGGGGGTAATCCAGGCGCGGCTGTTTAAGGAAGGTGCGGTCGTCCACGCTGGTCAGACACTGTACCAGATCGACCCTAGCCTGTACCGCGCCGCCGTCGCACAGGCGGCAGCCAATCTCGCCAGCGCGCAAGCGCTGCAGGTGTCGACGCGGGCGCTCGCCGCGCGTTACCAGCCGCTGGCCAAGATCGAGGCGATCAGCCAGCAGGATTTAACCAACGCCACCGCGACCGCGGCGCAGGCGACCGCATCGGTGGCGCAGACCCGTGCACAGCTTCAGACCGCCAACGTCAACCTGAACTTTACCAGGGTGCCGGCACCGATCACCGGGCGGATCGGGCGCTCGCTGTTCACCACCGGGGCGCTGGTGACGTCGGGACAGCCGGGCGCGCTGACAACGATCCAGCGGCTCGATCCGATCTTTGTCGATATCCAGCAGTCGAGCGCCGACATTCTGTCATTACGGCGCGCCTTGGCGCAGGATAATGGCCTTGTCTCGGCGAACGCCTTGGTGCGCCTGACGCTCGAGGACGGCAGCGACTATGGCGAGATCGGGCGCGTCGAGTTTGCCGAGGTCGTCGTCGACCCGACGACGGGGACCGTGACTTTGCGGGCGCGCTTCCCGAACCAGCGCGGCTTGCTGCTGCCCGGGATGTATGTGCGGGCACACTTCGCGCAGGCCTTGCGCCGCGACGCGGTGCTCGCGCCACAGCCAGGGATCGCGCGCGATCCGCGCGGCAATGCGACCGCGCTGGTTGTGGGTCAGGACAATAAGGCCGAGCTGCGACAGGTCCAGACTGGCCAGACGATCGGACCGGATTGGCTGATCACCAGCGGGCTCAAGGTAGGCGACCGGCTGATCGTCGAGGGGCTGCAGAACGTCAAGCCGGGCAAGCCGGTCAGGCCGGTGGCGGCGGGCTCGAAGCCGCCACCGCCAACGGGCAACGCTACCGCCGCTGGCAAGCAGCGCTGAGCCGATGATTTCGAAAGTCTTCATCGACCGACCGATCTTCGCATGGGTCATCGCGATCGTTATCATGCTCGCGGGTATCGGTGGCATCTTTGTGCTGCCGGTCGAGCAATATCCCGACATCGCGCCGCCGCAGGTCAACA
>JAYTHJ010000002.1:0-2176 GCA_043732725.1 Sphingomonadaceae bacterium
AGGTGCAATCACCCGAGCGTGACCCCCGCCGCCCCGGCAACCTCCTGAAAATACTGCCACGCGACACGACCCGAGCGGTTGCCGCGCGTCAGCGCCCACGCGACCGCGGCACCGTCGTCGACCGCTAGCCGGTACGCCTCGGCATAGCCGTGAACCATTGCGAGATAGGTCGGCTGATCGCAGTTGTGAAACCCGAGGCTGAGCCCGAAGCGGTCGGCAAGCGCCAGCCGGTCGTCGAGCAGATCGCGCGCGTTAACGGCAGCTGCCACTTCAGCGTCGGCATGCTCGCGCGCGATCAGGTGGCGGCGGTTCGAAGTGACGACGATACGGACATTGTCGGGCCGCGCCTCGATGCCGCCGTCGAGCACCGAGCGCAGCGCCTTATACTGATGCTCGTCGGCCTCGAACGACAGGTCGTCGGCAAAGATCAGGAAGCGCCGCTCGACCCCGTCGAGCTGTCGGAAGAGTGCCGGGAGCGAGCCGATGTCATCGCGCGCAAGCTGCACCAGCCCAAGCTTCGTGGGCCCGAGTTCGCGGTGAACGCTGCGTACCAGCGAGCTTTTGCCCATGCCGCGCGACCCCCACAGCAGCACGTCGTGTGCGGGCAGGCCTTGCGCATGCCGGTCGGTGTTGGCGAGCAGCGCTGCCTTCGCCGTATCGATACCAATTAGACGCGCCAGCGGCTGCACTGCCGGCGGGGCGATAGCGCGGAGACGGCCGCTTTCCCAGACAAAGCTGTCGCTGCTGTTCGGGTCGGCTGGCGCGGGTGGCGGCGGCGCGAGACGGTCGAGCGCGTCGGCGATGCGAGCGAGGAGTGCGGTGGTGTCCATGGGTGGCGGATAGGACTGCGGGTCCGCCCCGACAATCCTCGCTCAACGCCGGGAGGATCGAGCCTCCCCATTTGCGCGCCGCCACGCTTCCTCTATAGAGCGCTGATCCTCGCGAAACGGACGCATCCCTCATGTTCTCTTCCCCGGCCTTTGCCCAGACGGCGGCGGCCAGCGCTTTTGGCGGTTCGGCCTTGATGCAGTTTGTGCCGCTCGTCGCGATCTTCGGCATTTTCTATTTCCTGATGATCCGCCCGCAACAGCGTCGCGCCAAGGAGCATCGCGCCATGCTCGACGCGGTCAAGAAGGGCGACGAGGTCGTCACCGGCGGCGGCATCGTCGGGCGGGTTTCGCGAGTTCAGGATAATGAGATCGAGGTCGAGGTCGCGCCGGCGGTCAAGTTGCGCGTCGTCAAAGGCACGCTGATGGAGATCCGTACCAAGCCGCTGCCGTCCGCCGCCAACGACGCGCGCAGCTAAGTCCGCCGATGCTAGGGTTCCCGAACTGGAAGATCTGGACGATCCTCGCCACGGTCGCCTTAGGCCTGTTGTTCGCGCTGCCCAACTTCGTGCCCGACCGGGTGCTGAGCCAACTGCCGGGCTTCGTCCCGACGCATCAGCTCAATCTCGGTCTCGACCTGCGCGGCGGCAGCTACATCCTGCTCGAAGCCGCCACCGACGACGTCCGTAAGCAAAAGCTCGACGGGCTCGAGGAGACGGTGCGCTCCGAACTGCACGACGCCGACGGCGGTGCAGTGCCGTTCACCGACCTCGGCATCGCAAACGGCCATGTCGCCTTCACCGTGACCGATCCGTCCACACTCGACCGCGCCGTCGAGACGCTTCGCAAAGTTACCCGTCCGGTCGGCAATCTGACTGGCCAGCGCGATGTCGACGTCGCAGTGGTCGACGGCAATCGTGTCACGCTGACCCCAACCGATGCCGGCATCGCGAGCGCCACGACCAGCGCGATGGCGCAGGCGGTCGAGGTCATCCGCCGCCGCATCGACGAGCTCGGGACGCGCGAGCCGACCATTGTCCGCCAGGGGGACAACCGTATCGTCGTCCAGGTTCCGGGGTTACAGGACCCAAGTCAACTCAAGGCGCTGCTCGGCAAGACCGCCAAGCTCGAATTCAAGATGGTCGATCTCGACGCCGATCCGGCGGTCGTGGCGCAGGGCCGCGCGCCGGCTGGTGACCAGCTTCTCCCCTACACCGACCGTGCAGGTAATGTCGCAGTCAAACGCCGCGCGATGATCACCGGCGACCAGCTCGTCGACGCGCAGGTCTCGAATGACGAAAACGGCAGCCCGGCGGTATCGTTCCGCTTCGATAGCGCCGGCGGGCGTC
>JAYTHJ010000003.1:0-2171 GCA_043732725.1 Sphingomonadaceae bacterium
CGCGTGGCGGGCGGTCGGTTCGACAATCTGCGTCCAATGCTGCGGTGCCTCGCGGGTCATCGGCACCGGGCGCGGCCGGCTCTCTCCGTCGCTGGCGTCAGTCAGCACTTCGCGCACCGCGTCGGCGACGCCGAAGACCTTGGCCTCGTCACGGCCGGAGACCGCGATCCCGGACTGGCGCGCATAAGCCCTGCGGTCGAGCCGCTGCAGCAGGAAGCGCGTCAGCCCTTCGTTGAACACCCGGCGCCCGCCGACGCGCTGGCCTTTGTCGTAATAAGGCACCGCGACGCCGCGCAGCGCCCGGCTGAAGGCTGCTTCGGAGAGCCGCTCCGCCGCATAGTCGAGCGCCGCATCCCATGCGCCGCGGAACGACGCCGAGCCTTCGCGCAGCAGCAAATCATACGCGCCGTCGCTCGCCATGCCGACCCGTGCCGCCGCGTCGGTCACACAGCCGCACGCCGCCAGTGCCTCGATAAATCCCGCCTGCCGCTCGGGCGTCCAGCCGTCGCGCCGCGGCTTGACGGGGACGGGTGTGAGCGACCGGTCGGGAACCGGGGCGAGCGGGAAGTGCGGGGTGTATGTCATAAGTCGATTCTGTAACCGATATGGTGCAGTGTGGCACAGCGTTATTTTATGGGAGATGGGGGATGGGAGATGGGAGATAACCTAAAGCCTTCGGCATGCAGGCGTGAAGCCGAGCCGCTCATCTCGAGCTTGGCGAGGGACCCAGGCGCATAGATCGGGTGTCCCTCGACAAGCTCGGGATGAGCGAGATTGGGCCTGCTCATTAGCGTGAAGATGTCAGGCGCAGCCACCGTTATCGGCCTTTGTTGGACACGATGCTTCGGGGTGTGCGACAGGTTGTTTACCACTCGTGCTCCAGTACTCTGGCCGAACATCCTGTTAAGGACTTGAATCATTTGACCACCACTCTGGCACCAGCGCGGCAGCCGACGGGTAGCGCGCGCTTTGGCAGCGTTGTCATGCTCGAAGCGATGCATGCGGCGGGCGCGCATGTGGCGCTGCTCACCGGTGCCGGGATCGACGCAGCCGTCGCCAGCGATGCCGACGATCTGATCGCGCGGCTGGCTGGCGACTGGACGATCGCGCTGGCGGTCGTCGACCTCGCACTGCTTTCCCCAGCGGCGATGGGTTGCCTGAGCCGGACTGGCGGGCTCCGGCTGCTGGCGATCGTCGGTGACAGTGTTGGCGATAACGTCGGCAACGGCGACATCGATGCCGCGGGGTTGATGATGGCGGCAAATCTAGTTGGCTTTCTGGCCCGCGACGACAACGCGGCCGTGTATCTCGCGGCGGTCGAAGCGGGGCTCGAAACCCCCGCGGCGCTGCAAGTCGGCGAGTTGTCCGACAGCGGCATCGCCCGCATCGACGTGCTCAGCGCCGAGGTCGAGCGCATCGTCGGGGCGCTCGCAAGCCTCGCGGCAGGCGAGCGCCGCATCGTTGCGGGCGGCGCGCGGCCGGTGACGGCGGTGCAGATCCGCGCCATCATCAAGGCGCGGCGGCTGCGCGAGCGCTTCTTTCCGGCCGCGCTGTTCGCCGATCCGGTGTGGGACATGCTGCTCGACCTGACCGCGGCACGGCTCGAAGCCCAGCCTGTCGCGGTGTCGAGCCTGTGCCTCGCCGCGGCGGTCCCGACGACGACCGCACTGCGCCAGATCAAGGCACTATGCGACGCGGGAATGTTCGTGCGCAGCGTCGACGACTCAGACGCGCGCCGGACGTTTATCTCGCTCAACGAGGCTTCGGCGCGGGCGATGCTCGATTATCTCGGCTCGCTGCGCGGCGAGGGACCGGTGGTTTAGCCACGCCGCCGCCGCCGCGCTAACCCCCGATCAGCCGATCCAGCGTAATCGGGAAGCGGCGGACCCGCGTGCCGGTGGCGTGCCAGACCGCGTTGGCGATCGCGCCGACGGTTCCTGTGACGCCGATCTCGCCAACGCCTTTGATGCCCAGCGCGTTGACGTGGATGTCGCGTTCGTCGACGATAATCGCCTCGATGCTCGGCACGTCGGCGTTGACCGGGATGTGATACTCGCCGAGGTTGGGGTTCATCAGCCGCCCCGAGCGCTTGTCGGTGATCGCCGCCTCATGCAGCGCGAACGACACGCCCCAGATCATGCCGCCGTAATACTGGCTCTGCACCAGCCGCG
>JAYTHJ010000004.1:0-2168 GCA_043732725.1 Sphingomonadaceae bacterium
ACGTCGTCAAGCGGTTTTCAAGGAAGCTCGCGACTGCTAGCGTGTAACGTTAGTTGAGGAGGACGCAGACGTGCAGGATTGGCCGTTACTGGTTTGGCGGCTGATCGATCACGCGGCGGTTAACCATGGAGCACGCGAGATCGTCTCGCTACTGGTCGAGGGTGGTCAGCAGCGTTATGGCTGGGCGGGAGCGCAGCGGCGGGCCAAGCGGGCAGCAGCGGCACTTGCCGGGCTCGGCGTTGCGCCCGGTGACCGCGTCGCGACGCTGGCGTGGAACACCCACCGTCATCTCGAATGCTGGTACGGCATCGCGGGGATGGGGGCGGTGGCGCACACCGTCAATCCGCGGCTGTTCGACGATCAAATCGTCTATATCCTGAACCATGCCGAAGACCGCATCGTGCTGTTCGATACGACTTTCCTGCCGCTACTCGAACGACTAGCCCCGCGGCTGAAGACGATCGAGCATTACATTGTGCTTACGACGCGCCAGCACATGCCCGTCGACAGCGGTCTCGCGCTGCTTTGTTACGAGGACCTGCTCGACGCTGTGCCAGACGGTTTTACGTGGCGAGCGACGGACGAAAACGATCCGGCCGGACTGTGCTACACCAGCGGCACGACGGGTAATCCCAAGGGCGTCGTCTACTCGCACCGGTCGAATACGCTGCACGCCTATGCGGCGTGCATGGCGGATACCTTCGCGCTCGGGTCGCGGTCGGTCGTGCTGCCGATCGTGCCGATGTATCACGCCAACGCGTGGAGCATTCCGTACGCGACCGCGGCGGCGGGCAGTAAACTGGTGCTGGCGGGGCCGCATACCGACGCGGCGACGCTGCAGCGGCTGATCGTCGACGAGGGCGTGACATTCGCGCTCGGTGTGCCGACAGTCTGGCAAGGGCTGCTGCATCGGCTCGAAGCGCACGGCGGCGGGCTCGGCAAGCTGGCCAGTGTTGCGATCGGCGGCTCGGCAGTGCCGCGGTCGATGATCGACAGCTTCGAGCGCAGCCATAATATTACCGCACGCCAGCTGTGGGGGATGACCGAAATGTCGCCGCTCGGCACGCTCGGTGCGCCGTGCCCCGAAGTCGGCGCAATGGCTTACGAGGCGCAACTCGACTACAGTGTTAAGCAGGGCCGGGCAATCTTTGGGGTCGAGATAAAGGCCGTCGATGACGACGGCGGCGAGCTGCCGCGCGACGGCCGCAGCTTCGGGCGGCTATTGGTCAAGGGCCCATGGGTCGTCGAGCGTTATTATCGCAGCGAGGCTTCGGCGCTCGATGCCGATGGCTGGTTCGACACCGGCGACGTCGCGACGATCGACGCGCTCGGCTATATGCAGATCGTCGACCGCTCGAAGGACGTCATCAAGTCGGGCGGCGAATGGATCAGCTCGATCGATCTCGAGAATGCCGCGGTCGGCGCTGTCGGCGTGTTCGAGGCGGCGGTGATCGGCGTCGCGCATCCGAAATGGGACGAGCGGCCGCTTCTCATCGTGGTGAAGAAACCTGGTGCAAGTGTCTCGAAAGCCAGTATCCTTGCGCATCTTACGGGTCATGTGGCGAAGTGGTGGCTGCCCGACGACGTGGTGTTCGTCGAGGCGCTGCCGCATACCGCAACAGGCAAGCTGCTGAAAACTGAGCTTCGGAGGCAATATTCGGGGTATATTTGGCCGGTGTGAGTCCTCCCTGTCCGCGTGATGGAGAGGGAGTGTCCGCGCGCTTCTTGGCGCGTGGGAGAGGGGAGGAAGAGGCTTGTCCCCTGCGCCGTCGCGCCGCTATCCGTGGTCGCGCACGCCGCCGCGGGTCGGGGGAACGCAGTTAGAGCGTGCGCGCGGTGTGCAGATCGAGTGTCGTCACCGAGACGACAGTGCTGACCAGCCCGTCGGCCGCTATGGCGGCGAATATATCGAGATCGCGGACGTGCGGTCGGACTTCGTCGTGATTATCACCGGATGGCGGAAGTCGCGCAGCACTTCGGGACAGGTGCGGGTGATTTCGTAAAGCGCTTCGATCGACTGGTCCGGGTCGGTGATGGTTCCCATCGCCAGAGGCTGCGGGACTTATACCAACTCTCACTGATGTTCACCCATGCGCCCACTGGCGCAGTCCGATGCACATGATGGGCCGTGGTTGATCGATGAGGCGGTTCCAGGCGAAGCAGCACTG
>JAYTHJ010000005.1:0-7426 GCA_043732725.1 Sphingomonadaceae bacterium
CTGCATTCCGAAGTCTGTTCGGTCTATCTCCGGCGCGACGGCGTTCTCGAACTCTATGCCACTAAAGGCCTGCGGCAATCGTCGGTGCACGTCACGCGCCTAGCGCTCGGCGAGGGGCTGGCGGGCACCATTGCGGCGACGCGCGAGCCGCTCAATCTCGCCGAGGCGCGCGCCCACCCCGATTTCGCCTATAAGCCCGAAACCGGCGAGGACCTGTTTCACAGCTTCGCCGGCGTCCCGATCCTGCGCCGCGAAGTCACCGTCGGCGTGCTCTGCGTCCAGCATACCGAGCCGCGCGACTATGCCGAAGTCGAGATCGAGGTGCTGCAGACTGTCGCGATGGTGCTCGCCGAGCTGATCGCCGGGGCCGGGCTCGTCGACGACGCGCAGGTCGCCGCGGCGCGCGCCGCGTCGAGCGGCCCGGCGCGGCTGACCGGACTCAGGCTCGTCGACGGGCTGGCGCGCGGCGTCGCGGTCTTGCATCAGCCGCGTGTCGTCATCGAGCACGCCGTCGCCGACGACATCGAAGCCGAGCGCGCCCGGGTCTACGGGGCCTTCATCCGGATGCGCGAGCAGATCGACAAGATGATGGGTCAGGTCGAGTTCCTTGGCGGCGGCGACCATCGCGACGTTCTCGAAACCTATAAGATGTTCGCCTATGACGAAGGCTGGTCGCGGCGCATCAACGAGGCGATCGACTCCGGCCTGACCGCCGAAGCCGCGATCGAGCGCGTCCAGCAGCGTACGCGCGCGCGCATGCGCGCCATCGCCGATCCGTATCTGCGCGAGCGGCTGACCGATCTCGACGATCTAAGCAACCGGCTGCTGCGGATCGTCTCGGGGCAGCTCGGCACCGCCGCGCAGTCGGGCCTGCGCGGCGCCACCATCCTGCTGGCGCGCAATCTCGGCCCCGCCGAGCTGCTCGAATACGATGCGCGCTTCCTGAAGGGCGTCGTACTCGAGGAAGGCTCGCTGACCGCGCATGTGACGATCGTCGCCCGCGCCATGGGCATCCCGGTGCTCGGCCGCGTCCGCGACTTGCGCACGACGATCGCCGACGGCGACGAGCTGGTGCTCGACGCCGTCAACAGCGCCGTGCTCGTGCGGCCGACGGTGGCGATGCTTAAGTCGTTCGATGCCGCGAGCGCGCTCAAGGCAAAGCGCCAGGCAAGCTATGACGCGCTGCGCGAGTTGCCCGCGGTGACCCGCGACGGAATGCGGATCGCGCTAATGATGAACGCCGGGCTGCGCACCGATGCGGCCGCGCTCGACCAGACCAATGCCGACGGCATCGGGCTGTTCCGCACCGAGTTCCAGTTCCTCGTCTCCGCGACGCTGCCGCGGCGCGAAAGCCAGACCAAGCTCTACCGTGCCGTGCTCGATGCCGCGCGCGACCGCCCGGTCGTGTTTCGTACCGTCGACATCGGCGGCGACAAGTCGGTTCCGTACATGCGCGACGAGCAGACCGAGGACGAGAATCCGGCGATGGGCTGGCGCGCGCTGCGGCTGGCGCTCGGCCGCAAGGGGCTGATGAAGGTCCAGGCGCGCGCGCTGCTCGAAGCCGCCGCCGGGCGGACGCTCAGCGTCATGTTCCCGATGGTCTCCGAGCCTTGGGAGTTCGACGCCGCGAAAGCGCTTGTCGAGGAGCAGCGTGGCTGGATGGCAGGGCACGGCCGCGCGCTGCCGGGGCACATCCGCTACGGCGCGATGCTCGAAGTCCCAGCGCTCGCCGAATGCCTCGATGTGCTGCTGCCGGCGGTCGATTTCCTGTCGATCGGGACCAACGATCTGACGCAGTTTCTGTTCGCCGCCGATCGCGCCAACCCCCGGCTCGCCGACCGCTACGACTGGCTGTCGCCAGCGATCCTGCGCTTCCTGCGCCGCGTCGTCCGCGCCTGCGCCGCCGCCGATGTGCCGGTGACGGTCTGCGGCGAGATGGGCGGCCGCCCGCTCGAAGCGCTGGCGCTGCTCGCGCTCGGGCTCGACCGCCTGTCGATCACCCCCGCCGCGATCGGCCCGGTAAAGGCGGCAGTCCGCGCCGTAAATCTCGCGCCGCTCCGCGCCTCGATGACGGGCTGGCTCGACGCGCCGGGGGTCGACGTGCGGGCGATGCTCAAGGCGGCGGTGGCGGGACAGGGTGCGGTTGTCGATTGAGGCCCTACGCCGGATACACCTTGCGCCAGGCGGTGACCGCGACGCTCGCGAACAGGCCGGCGAGCGCGTAGGGGTCGGCGGCGGCGAACTGGATCGCGGTCTTGCGGTCGACGCAGTCGAGGATCAGCAGCGAGCCGATCGGCGTGCCGTCGAGCCCGAGCAGCGGTCCGGCGACGAGCAGCTGCGCCGCGACGGCGTCGAGGTGCACGAGGTGATCGGGCCGCGTCGCGGCGCGCAGCTCCGCACTGTCGGGCTTGTCGATGCAGTGAATCGCGAAGTAAGGCATGCGGCAGTCCTCGAAGCGCCGAAGCGCGGCTGAACCCGGGGTGTACGAGGCTCTGGCGGCGGACGGAAGAGGCGAGCGATGCGGTTGTTCGCCAAGACAAGGCTCGCCACGGGCGCGCTCGCCGCGGTTGGGGCCGCTCTGACCCGACTTGCCGCCGCCGGCATCGGCTATGCGGGTGGACTGCTGGTGCTGGCGGGGTTCAGCGTCGGCGGCAGTTGGGTGGCGGCACGCGGCGGTATCGCGGTGCCCGGACCGGTGCTTGGTATGACGGTCTATACGTTGCTGCTGCTGACGACGCCTTGGCTCGACCGGAGCTTGCCCGCCGCCCGGCTGGTCGCCAGCCTGATCGGTGCGCTGCTGGTCCCGGCGCTGGTCGGCGTCGCGCTGTTCGCGCATGAAACCGCGGCAGGCGGCTGGCGGCTGCCACTAGTGCTCGTGGTCAGCACCGCGATTACCGGGCTCGCGACCGCCGCGCTGTTCCGGCTGGCGGGCGGCCGCAGCTGATGTGGCTTGGTCCGACCCTCGCGCTGTCCGGTGTCGGGGTAACAGTGCTAGCCTGTACCGGCGTGGTCGTCGCGTTCGTGCTGATGCGGCGGCTGGCACGGTGGGCTGGCAATCCGCCGTGGCTGAGCCCGGTGGTGCTGACCGCGCTGCTTGCTTGGGCTATCTGTGCGGCGCTGCCGATGCCGGTCGCGCGGTTCGAGCAGCTGACCGCGCCGCTGCGGTGGGCGCTCGGTCCGGCGATCGTCGCGCTCGGGGCGCTGGTCCATGCGGCGCGGGCGGCGCTGCGCGCCCAGCTTGGAGCGCTGCTGGTGGCGGTCGGCGGCGGCACGCTGACCGGCATCGCCAGCGCCGCCGGGTTGGCTCGGCTGGCCGAGTTCGATCCGGTGCTCGGTGCAGCGCTGGTGACGAAGACGGTGTCGACGCCGTTCGCGGTGCTGATCCAGACGCGCATCGGCGGGCCGGTGGCGATCGCCGCCGCCGTCGCGGTAGTCACCGGCGTCATCGGCGCTTTGGTCGTGCCGCCGACGTTGAGCTTGCTGCGCTTCCGCGGCTCGGCGACGACGGGTTTGGCGGTTGGGGTCTCGTCGCATATCGTCGGCACCGATTGGCTCAGTCGCCGGGACGGGCGCGCTGCCGCGTTCGCCGGGGGTGCGACGGTGCTTGCCGGGCTGGTCGCGTCGGTGCTGGTACCGCTGCTTTGGCCGTGGCTGCAGCGGCTCGCGGTTGACTTCGGCGGCAGTGGGGGCTAGTTGCGCTGCCTCTCCGGGATCATCCGGGCTGCCGTTCAGCCCGTTGCCGCGTTTCAAGGACTTCACGATGTCGCGCATTTGCGAACTGACCGCCAAGGGTCGCCAGGTCGGCAACAACGTCTCGCACGCCAACAACAAGACCAAGCGGGTGTTTCTGCCGAATCTGCAGAATGTAACGCTGATGTCGGACGTACTCGGGCGCTCGGTACGGCTTCGCGTCTCGATGAACGGACTGCGTTCGGTCGAGCATGTCGGCGGCCTCGATAACTGGCTGATCAAGACCAAGGCCGAAAAGCTCAGCGACCGCGCGGTGAAGCTGAAGCGCGAGATCAAGAAGAAGCTCGCCGCCGAAGCGGTACCGGCCGAGGCTGCTGCGGTTTAGGAACAATCGCGGCGACGGTCGCACCGTCAACGGCCGGCTCGTTCGGCATAAAATCGTTACTATAGCGTTCGTTTCTAACGGTGGTACACTGTGGGAATGCAGCGTGCGTCGATTGTCGTCCGGTCGGCCAGTACTGCCGACCACAGTGCCGTCGCGGCGACGCTCGCCCGCGCCTTCGCCGCCGATCCAGCGCTCAGCTATATCTTCCCCGAACCTGATAGCCGTCCCGTCAAGTTACGGCGCTTTTTCGAGCTGATGCTGCGCAGCGAGGCCGATCCGGCATTGACCGACATCGCCGGCGATAATGCGGCGGCGGCGGTGTGGCGGGCGCCGGGGCAGTGGCGGACGACGCGGCTGACGATGCTTCGACTGGCATTGCCGATGCTTGCCGCGTTCGGCCGCAGTCTGCCGCGGGCATTGCGCGTACAGGCACTGCTCGAAGCGCACCATCCAGCGCAGCCGCATTGGTATCTGGAGTTGCTCGGCTGCGATCCGCTGCTACAGGGAAAGGGTTATGGGGGCGCAGCGACGCGAGCCCGGCTGCAACGCTGCGACGATGACCAGATCCCGGCGGCCCTGGAAACGGCCACCGCCAGCAACGTGCCGCTCTATGCCGCTCTTGGCTTTGCCGTCACCGGCGAGTTCGACGTCCCTGGCGGGCCGCGTTTCTGGAGCTTGTGGCGCGAACCGCGCTAGGCGGTGGAGCGCTGGCCAGCTAAAGACCAGCGATGCCCAGTCCCGACGCGATCCTGTTCGAAATCTTCGGTTATCCGTCGTTCCGCGCGCATCAGGAGAGCATTGTCCGCGATCTCTGCGACGGCCATGACGTGCTGGCGATTATGCCGACGGGCGCGGGTAAGTCGATCTGCTTTCAAGTCCCGGCGATCTATCGTCCGGGCTGCGCGATCGTCATCTCGCCGCTGATCGCGCTGATGCACGATCAGGTCCGCGCGCTGACCGCGAACGGTGTCCGCGCTGCGACTCTCAACAGCCAGTCGGGCGACAGCAGCCATACGATAGAGGCGCTGCGCAACGACGAGCTCGACCTGCTCTACGTCTCGCCCGAACGCGCCGCGCAAGGCGGCTTCCGCCAGCTAATCAGCCGCATCGAGGTCGCGCTGATCGCCATCGACGAGGCGCATTGCGTTAGCCAGTGGGGCCACGATTTCCGCCCTGAATACCGTCAGCTGCGCAGCCTGTGCGACCTGCTGCCGGGCGTGCCGCGCATCGCGCTGACCGCCACCGCCGATGTCGCAACCCGCGCGGACATTCTTACACAACTCGGTATCGCCCCCGACCGCATGGTACTCGCGGGATTCGACCGGCCCAATATCCGCTACGAGATCGCCGCCAAGACTGAGCCGCGCCGTCAGCTGCGCGCCTTCCTCGACCGGCATCCGCGCCAGTGCGGCATCATCTACGCGCCGACCCGCAGCGCCACCGAGCTGACCGCCGACTGGCTGGCGGGCCAAGGCATAAACGCGCTGGCCTATCACGGCGGCATGGACGGCGGCATCCGCGCCAGCAATCAGGAGCGTTTCGTCATCGCCGACGATATGGTCATGGTGGCGACGATCGCGTTCGGCATGGGCATCGACAAGCCCGACGTGCGCTTCGTCGCACATCTGGGCCTGCCAAAGTCGATCGAGGCCTATTATCAGGAGACCGGCCGCGCCGGGCGCGACGGCGATCCGGCGATCGCGCATATGCTCTACGGAGCCGATGATATCGCCCGCCAGCGCGGCTTCATCGACATGAGCGACGCCGATCCGGCGCGCAAGGCGGCCGAGCATGTCCGTCTCAACGCGCTACTGGCGTTCGCCGAGACTAGCCGGTGCCGGCGTGGGCCATTGCTCACTTATTTTGGCGAGCCCGCGCCGGCCCCGTGCGGAAACTGCGATAACTGTATTGCACCGCCCAAGCTGCGCGACGCGACGGTGGCGGCGCAGATGCTGCTGTCTGCGGTCAAGCGCACCGGTGAGCGCTTCGGCGTCGGCCATCTGATCGATGTACTGCAAGGACGCGACAGCGAGCGCGCCGCGAAGTTCGGCCACGACAAGCTGTCGGTGTTCGGCATCGGCAAGGATCTCGACAAGGCGCATTGGGAGGCTGTGGCGCGCCAGCTGCTCGCTGCTGACGCGCTGGTTCGCGGCGAGCATCAGGGGCTCGAGTTCGGGCCGCGCGCGCGCCATTACCTCAGGGGCGAAGCGGCGGTCGAGATCCGCGACGAGCCCGCGCCCGAGCGCCGCCGCACCGGGCGCACGCAGAGCACGACACCGACGGCCGACGAGCCGCTCTTCGACAAGCTCCGCGAGCTGCGCCGCCAGCTCGCCAGCGCCGCCGGGATGCCGCCGTATGTTATCTTCCACGACGCGACGCTGCGCACCATGGCGGCGGACCGCCCCGCCAGCCTCGTCGCACTCGGCCAGGTCAGCGGCGTCGGAGTCCGCAAGCTCGACGCCTACGGGGCCGACTTCCTTCGGGTGATAAAGGCGGGCTGAGCGGCCGCAAGGATCAGTCCGCGACCGAAGTTCCGGCTAAACCAGCGTCCTCTGCAATGCCGCTTGCCCGTAGGGTGGCAGCGGGATCGCCGCCTGCGCTGCTCGGAGTGCGTGGCTCCAGCGGCGGTCGAGTTCGCGATAGTAATCGTCGTCGGCGTCGATGCGGTGGATCAGCTCGGGGACGTTGCTGCCGGCGCGCAGCGTCACGAGGTCGATCGGCAGCCCGACCGCGAGGTTCGAGCGCATCGTCGAGTTGAACGAGATCAGCGCGGTCTTGACCGCTTCGTATAACGGCGTGTCGTAGCTGACGGCGCGGTCCAGGATCGGCTTGCCGTATTTGGCCTCGCCGATCTGCAGGAATGGCGTGTCGGACTGGCATTCGATGAAATTGCCGCTGCCATAGATCAGGAACAGGCGCGGCTTGCGCCCGGCAATGCAGCCGCCGAACAGCAGCGACGCGCCGGTCGAGATTTTGTCGTCGGTGACGGTGGTGTCGACCGCAGCCTTCGACGCCGCCAGCGCGTCGCCGATCAGCGTTGCGGCGCGGAACATCGTCGGCGCATTGCACAACGTCTCGGGCGCGTCCGGAGCGGTCGCGTCCCCGGCGGTGGCGGCGAGCAGCATTGCATCGGTCAGCCGGGTAATCGCGCCCTGCGTCACCGACAGCGAGCCGGCGCTGGCAATGATCAGCGTGCGACCCGGGCCTGTCGCCATGACGCGCAGCTTGCGGTAGCTCGAGACGTTGTCGACCCCGGCGTTGGTGCGGGTATCGGCCATCATCACCAGCCCGTCCTCGACAAGCACGCCGACGCCGTAGGTCATGACTGGTTCTGGCCTTGCGACTGCTGGC
>JAYTHJ010000006.1:0-7423 GCA_043732725.1 Sphingomonadaceae bacterium
ACCGCGGGCGAGGAGCCGCTATATGTCCTGCGGCGCCTCGTGCGCTTCGCCAGCGAGGACGTCGGACTGGCGGACTCGAACGCGCTGACGGTGACGCTAGCGGCAAAGGAAGCCTACGATTTCCTCGGCTCACCCGAAGGCGAGCTGGCGATCGCGCACGCCTGCCTGTATCTCGCAACGGCACCCAAATCGAACGCGGCGTACAAAGCCCAAAAATCAGCGTGGCGCAGCGCGACGGAGACCGGCTCGCTCAACCCGCCGCCGAACATCCTGAACGCGCCGACGAAGCTGATGAAGACACTCGGCTACGGCAAGGACTATGCCTACGATCCCGATACCGAGGATGGCTTTTCGGGGGCAAGCTACTGGCCCGCCGAGATGACGGCACAGCGCTTCTACACACCGACCGAACGCGGACAGGAGAGGCGCATCGCCGAGCGCCTCGCGTGGTGGGAAGAGCGACGGGCAGCGAACCGCAAGTTGTAACTCCGGAGCGTTAACTGGTGCCGATCAGGACACCGGTGGCCACCACCAGCGCACCGCCGAGCATGACCTTGGCGGCGGCCGAGACCGGCGGCGTGTCCATGTATTTCCACTGTATCCACGCGATCGTCAGCAGCTCGATCACGACCACCACACCAGCGACGATCGTCGCCGTCAGAAAGTCAGAAATCATGTATGGCAGCGTATGGCCGATGCCGCCGGCGATGGTCATCAAGCCGCAAACGAACCCGCGGAGCAACGGCGTACCGCGTCCCGACAGCTTGCCGTCGTCGGCGAGGGCCTCGGCGAACCCCATCGAGATTCCCGCCCCCAACGACGCCGCCAGCCCGACGAGCAGCGCATTGTGCGAACTGTGCGTCGCGAACGCCGCCGCGAATACCGGAGCCAGCGTCGATACTGAGCCGTCCATCAACCCGACCAGTCCGGGCTGGATAACCTGCAGGATGAAACGCCTGCGGCCGTGCTCGTCTTCGGCATCGCGGGCCTCGCCCGGCAACCGGTGCGCTTCTATGGCCCCTGCCGTGTGCTCGTGCCCGGCCTCGGCGGCCGCGAGATCGCCGAGCAGCTTGCGAGCCGCGGCGTCCGACGTGCGCTCGGCGGCGGCGAGATAGAAGCGCCGGGCATCCTGCTCCATCGTTTGCACATGGCGGCGCACCGCATCGATGCCGCGGGCGCGCACCTGCCAGCCCGGCGGGCGCTGCACCCAGCCGCGCACGTCCTGCCGCCGGACAAGCGGAATGTGGCTGCCGAAGCGTTCCAAGAACAGGTCGATCAGGCTGCGGCGGTGTTCGTTCTCCTCGAGCGCCATATCGGTAAACATTTTGGCGCTGTCGGGGTAATCGGCGGTCAGTTCGTGCGCGAAGTCGGCGTAGATACGCCCGTCCTCCTCCTCGGCTGAAATGGCCAGCGCCAGCAACTCGCGTTCGTCAAGATCGGCAAAGCTTCGCATGCCGCTCCCTACCCGCTCCTGTCCTGCCGTCAATATGCAGTGTTGCCACGGCCGCTGTGGCTAAATCACCAACGCTGGAGGCCCGACCGGGAATCGAACCCGGGTACACGGATTTGCAGTCCGTTACGTCACCACTCCGCCATCGGGCCGCGTCGGCGCTTGTGGCGGTTGGCTTAGCCATAACGCTTGGCGACTGCAACCTTGCTCGCTAAGCCGATCGTGCTTTGGCTGTTGCCAACAAACTGTATTATCCGTATAGATCACCATTGATCGCCACGCAGGGCCTCTCGACGATGTACGATTCCAGTTACGCCGCACTGCGCACTGCGATGGTCGACCGGCAGCTGCAAACGGCCGGGGTCAACGATCCGGCGTTGCTGGCGGTGCTGCGGCAGGTGCCGCGCGAGCATTATGTTCCGGGGCCCAAGCGCAGCATGGCCTATACCGACGCTGCGCTCGAGATTGTCCCCGGCCGCTGGCTGATCGAACCGATGAGCCTCGCGCTGTTGCTCAACCACGCCCAGCTGCGCGCGAGTGACCGCGTGCTGATCGTTGGCGCGGCGAGCGGCTACAGCACTGCCGTGCTCAAGCTTCTCGCTGGCCGCGTTACCGCGCTCGAAAGCGATATAGCGCTAATCGCGATGGCGCGGTCGAACGGCATCGCTATCGTCGACGGTCCGCTGGTCGACGGTTATACCGCCGACGCGCCGTACGACCTGATCCTCGTCGATGGCGCGGTGGCAATCGTACCCGAGGTGCTGCTGCGCCAGCTCGCGCCGGGCGGTCGCCTCGCGGCGGTCGTCGTCGGCGACGACGGCGTCGGCCGGGTCACCGTCGGGAGCTATGCCGCCGGTCACTTCGCCGCGACCAGCTTTATCGAGGCCGGTGTTCGCCTGCTGCCGGGTTTCGCCCGGGCAGCACAGTTTGTATTTTAGGCAAGGCGGCTTTGCTGGGGGCTGGTTCAATGGGCATACTGCGCGCGCGACGCGTGCTGGCGCGAACTGCGCTGGCCGCAGCACTGATGTTGACCGGCGGGCTCGTCCGCGCCGACACGCTAACCGATGCGCTGGCCTCGGCTTACGCCAACAATCCCGATATCACCGCCGAACAGGCATTGGTCCGCCAGTTCGATGAAGGCGTGCCGCAGGCGCTGGCATTTGGTCGCCCCGGCCTCGCTGTGACGCTCAGCGGGCAGCAGAGTGGCAGCGGCGGCTTCGTCGATGCCGGCCGGGTGCTCCAGAGCCAGCTCGCGATCACGCAATCGCTCTACCGCGGCGGTCGCACGCGCGTCGCGGTCAGCGCTGCCGAGAGCCGCATCCTCGCCGCGCGCGCCCGGCTGCGCGCGACCGAGAATATCATTCTCGTCGATGTCGTGACCGCCTATTCCGACGTCATCCGCTATGCCCAGCTGGTCAATCTCAACGCCAATCAGGTCAAGGTGCTTGAGCGCGAGCTGCAGGCCAGCCGCGATCGTTTCGAGGTTGGCGACCTGACCCGCACCGATGTCGCGCAGTCCGACGCCCGGCTGGCGAATGCGCGCAGTCAGCTGCAGGTTGCGCAAGGGCAGCTGGCGACCGCGCGCAACGCCTATATGCGCGTCGTCGGCCGGCCGGCGGAGGATCTGCAACCGGTTCCGCCGTTGCCGCCGCTGCCGCGCACCAGCGGGCAAGCGGTCGATCTCGCCAACGTCAATAACCCCAATCTGCTGGCAGCGCGCTACGACGAGGCGGCGGCACGTTACGACGTTACCGGCTTCGAGCGCCAACGCTTACCGACCATCGGCGTCAACGCCGGAGCGGGCTACAGTCAGTATGACGGCGGCAGCCGCGGCACCAGTTTGGTGTCCAGCGGTGTCCCGAGCGGCACTTCGTTCGGCTTTTTCTCGCAGAGTGCGGCGCTGCAAGCGACCATCCCGCTGTATCAGGCCGGGCAGATCGGCTCGCAAATCCGCCAAGCGCAGCAGCGGCGCAATCAACTGCTCGCAGCCATCGGCGCGGTCGGACGGCAAGTCGCCGAAAGCGCCACCAATGCCGTCGTCAGCCTGCAGACTTCGCGCGCGCTGATCCAGTCGTCGCAGGTGGCGGTCGATGCGAACACGCTGGCGCTGGAAGGCGTCAAGCAGGAAAATCAGGTCGGGACCCGCACCGTGCTCGAAGTGCTCAACGCCGAGCAGGAGCTGCTGCAAACCCGTGCCAATCTGGTCAGCGCGCGCCGCGACGAATATGTCGCCGGCTACACCCTGCTCGCCGCGGTCGGCCAAGCCGAGGGCGATGCCCTCGCCGTCAGCACCGATACCTACGACCCGACCGTAAACGCGCGTGCGGTCCGGCATAAATGGAACGATTTCGAGCAGACGCCAAATCCACCGCCGCTGCCGCTGCCCGACCCCGGGCTCGCCAGCCGCTCGGTACCGATCGGACCGCTGCGATGACCGAACCTGCCCAGCCGCTCGACGACATCATGGCTTCGATCCGCCGCGCGGTGGAAAATAGTCAACTGCTGCCGGATCCGGCGACCGAGCGGGCGGACGAGGCGATGCCCGAGCCGCCGCCAGCGCCTTCAGCGCTGCCGCTGACGCCCGAATTGACCGTCAACCAGCTCGTGCGCAGCCTGCTCGAACCGCAGCTGAAGGCGTGGCTCGACGCCAACTTGCCCGAAATGGTCGAACGGCTCACCCGCGCCGAGATCGCACGGCTGACCGGGCACTAGCGCGCAAGACTATGCGCATTGGGCCGCCGATCCCGGCGGCACTTCACCAGCGGATCCAGCGGACCAGCACCAGCCGCGCGAGAATGGCGCAACCAAGGATCCCGCCGCCGTACCAAATGATCACGTACAGCGGGTCCTCGTGCCAGCAACTCCACGCGAACGCGAACGCGCCCCAGCCGGCGCTGCCGAGACCCGCCATCCACGCGACCAGCCGCGGCCGGGTCGGCGCGGCCCGGCGCGCCAGCCAGGTCAGCAGCAGCGCCATAGGCAAGGCATATGCCAGCGTCAGGGTGGCGCATACAGCGCCCTCGCGCCATTGCAGCCGCGCCGCCAGCCCTTCCGGCTTCGTCAGCGAGGTGTCCAGCAGCATCGCTGCGGCGACCGCGGCAACCATCGCCAAGCCCCACCACCAGCGCCGCGGTGCTCTAGCCGGATCGAGCGCCAGCACCGTCGCGGCACCCCCGGTCAACGCCAACGCGAGGCAGCTCGCCATCTTCCACCAGAACATCGGGCCGTGCATCGCCACCAGCAGATCGGGCCGCGGCCGGCTGAACATCAGCACCAGCGTTAGCTCGGTAAGCGCCAGCACGAGCACCAGTATGCCGTCGCGCCACGCCCGGCGCGGCCGCACCGGCGCGAGTGCCGCTACCAGGCTGTCGACGAGGCTATCGCTCGACTGTTCAGTCGTCACAGAAAGGTCCTTCGGTATGCTGGCCTTCGACCTGTTTGGCCAATCTACCCAAGCCCCGGTGGATGTTGACCTTGACCAGTGCCGCGCTTTGCCCGGTGGCGGCGGCGGCCTCCTCGATGCTCAGGCCGTGCAGCTTGACCAGCCTGATGACGTCGGCCTGCGCTGGTTTCAGCGTCGCCAGCAGATCACCCAGCACCGTCGCGCTGAGCACTGCATTGCCAGTGTCACCCGTCACCATGCTGGCGGGTAGCGCGTCGCCGTCGGACAGCATCTCGGTCCGGTGTGATGTCATGGTTCGCAGCCGGTCGATCCACTTATACCGCGCGATCGCCGCCAGCCATGGCCCGAACGGGCGCGCCGAGTCATAGGTGTGCCGCTTGCTATGGATCGCCACCAGTGCATCCTGCACAGCATCGTCGAGACTGTCGGCTGGCAGCCGCCGCCGGTAATAGCGCTCGAGCCAGATCCGCACTTCATCGAGCAGGCGGCGGTAGGCTACAGCGTCGCCAGCTTGCGCCGCGAGCATCAACGGACCCCACGCATCGGCCAATGATTCATCCTGCTCGTGTCAGCCGCCGAGCGCAGCCGCCCGCATCAGCCCCGAACTGCGGCAAGGATCGGTCCGCCTTCAAGTAGCTGGAGCAGCACCGCGGTGTCGAGTCCAGCGGGTGCGGCTGGCAGCGGTAGCGTTGTCGCCTGGCCGGTCCAGCGCCCCAGCTTGACCAGCTGACGGACGACGTTGCGATGGTCGAGTGTCCGCCCGCCATTCTCGCCCGCGTGGACCGCCACCTGGATCGTCCGCGGGTCGTAGCGCACCAGCCAGATATCTGCCCCGCTCGCCGGTGCCGTGCCCGCGCCGACCGCGACCTTGGCCGCCGCCAAGGTCAGCGCCGGCGCGTGCGGCCGCGCCGCGGTCGCAAGCAGCGCGTCGATGTCGCTCGCCCGCGCGCCGACGACATCGTGGCGCCCGTCGATGATAACCTGCGGCGTCCACACCTGATCGTGATGCAGCCCTTTAGCATAATCCCACTGGCGCTGCGTTTAAGCCGGGCTCGCGAAGCTGTCCTTCCAACCGAGCTGGTCCCAATAGGTCACGGCAAATGTCAGTGCGAGCACGCCCGGCCGGTCGGCAATCGCGGCGATGTTCTTCAGCGCCGGCGGGCACGAAGAACAGCCCTGGCTTTGGTACAGCTCGACCACCGTTGGGTGCGCCGCGTCGCCCGCCGCGCGCACCGGATCGCGTGCTGGTTGTGCGGATTGAGCGGACGCAAATACGGTTACGCCAGCAGCGAGAAGACCGGAAGCCACTACGGTAATTTTGATCGACATCGTCCTGCAGCCCTCGATGGTTCAGTCGTTTGTTCGCCTTGAAGGCGCGAATGGTTACAATTGACTTCGGGCCGCCATTGCCTCTGGCGTGTTTGGCGACGCGTGCATAAGCTGAGCGCGTCGGTGTAACCTTGAATCGTAATCGATCGTACACAGGTGACAGCTCAGGAGGTTGCATGACCAATACGACGTCCGGACCGCAGCGGCTCGCCTACCGGCATCCGCCGTCGCGCCGTATCAATCACTGGATCAACGTCATCGCGGTGATCATGCTGCTGATGACCGGGCTGAACATCTTCGGCGCGCATCAGTCGCTCTACTGGGGTCGCGCGGGTGATCAATACGACAAGCCGGTGCTGAGCATCACCGGAGCGGACGGGCATGGCCAGACCCGGATCGGCGACCGGGTATTCGACACTACCGGGCTGCTCGGCTGGTCGGGCGATCATGCGACGGCGTTCCCGGCGTGGGCGCAGATCCCAAGCTACCGCGATCTGGCCGTTGCGCGCAATTGGCACCTGTTCATGGCGTGGGCGCTGATCCTCAACGGCATGGTGTACTGGGCCTACAGCCTGTTCAACCGCCATTTTCGCTACGACTTGCTGCCCTCGCGCGACGAGCTCAAGCCGCGCAATCTGATGCACGATATCGGGCAGCACCTGCGGCTGCGCTTTCCCAAGGGACGCGATAGTAACCGCTATCACATCCTGCAAAAGCTTGCGTATCTGAGCCTTGCGGCGGTATTCCTACCGATGATGATCATCACCGGCTTGGCGATGTCGCCCGGGGCCGATGCCGTCGCACCGTGGATCGTCGAGCTGCTCGGCGGGCGACAGTCGGCGCGGACCTTGCACTTCGTCTTCATGACGCTGACGCTCGGCTTCATCGTCATCCATCTGCTCGCCGTGCTGCTCGCCGGGGTTGGCAACCAGATGCGTGCGATGATCACCGGCCGCTGGGCTTACCGCGACAGCCCCGAGCCGCTGTTGGCGACCCGCACGACCCTCGACGGAGCCGCATGATGGCCAGGCTCGATCTGACCCGGCGCGGGCTCATCGCCGGCGGCGGCGCGTTGCTGCTCGCGTCGTGCGATCGGCTGACGACCGCCCCTCGCACGCTCGACGCGCTCAAGCTCGGTGAGCGCGCCACTTATGGGTGGCAGCGGCTGATCCAGGGCCGGGGTGCGCTGGCCCGCGAGTACGGCACCGCCGACCTGTCGCCGACATTCAAGGCGAACGGCT
>JAYTHJ010000007.1:0-2155 GCA_043732725.1 Sphingomonadaceae bacterium
CGCGCTGGGCGCTGACCTCGACGCTTGATGTGCTCAAGGACATCGCCGCCGGCAGGGGCCCAGTACGCTGGCTCGCGGCGCTCGGCTACACCGGCTGGGGCGCGGGCCAACTCGACGGTGAGCTGACTCGGCATGGCTGGCACAGCGTCGACGGTGACACCGCGCTGTTGTTCGACGCGCCGCTGGCAGCGCGCTGGCCACGCGCGTTTGGGAAATTGGGCATTGACGTCGGACATTTATCGGCAACCGCCGGGCGGGCGTAAGTTACTTTTTCAGCTGCGTCTTGAGCTGCTTCTGCAGCTTCGCCGGTTGCAACCGCACGACAGTATCGGCTGTCTTAGCCTCCTCGATCGGCGCGCAGTTGCTGTTCTTTGCCCCGCCGAAGTCGACGAACGCCAGGATTGCCGCAGGCGGGAACAGCAGCCCGAGGCTGACCCCGACACCGGCGCGGGTTATCAGCTGCTTCGAAATCGGCTGGACCTTTGGCGCGGCGAAATAGCCGCCGATACCGATCGGCGACTGCCCCGAGAACAGGCTGAATTCTTTCGAGCGGCCGCGAATCGATAGCTTGATCGATTCGTCGACGAAGCTGATCTGCCCGGTACCGGTGATGTTGGCGCGGTTGGTATCGAAGAACACCGGATCGGCTTGACCGACGCCGTCCTTAACGGTGAAGGCGACCAACCCGCAATTGATGATGCGCGGTTTCTTGAGGCGGGAACCGAGGAACGCGGTCAGGAAATTTTGTACGTCGAGTTTGACCAGCTCGATGTTTCGGACCCACAATGTGCCCTTGGAAAATACGATCGCGATGCGCCCGGTCGAGGTCGACAGCGATTTCCGTACCGTGTCGCCCAGCCCATGCAGCTGAATTCTGCCACGCAGGCTCGCAGTCGTGCCGCTCTCGTCGACCTTGAACTGCGTCAGCAGCTTATTCAGCGGAACCTGGCTCAGCTTGATGTCATAGTCGGTCGCCACCGGCTGGGCGCGCGCATTGATCGTGATGTCCGACGTCAACCGCCCGCCCGCGAGGTCGAATGCCAGCGGCTGCAGCGTCAGCTTGCTGTGATCGAGCCCGAAGTCGACCAGCAGGTGCCGGATGTCGGCGGTCCCGGTGCTGACCTTGTCGGCGGTATAGTGGACCTTGGCGTCATACGGCTTCAACCCCAGGACCGCGAGCGGCGCATCGGGCAGCACGCGCGGATGGCCGTCAACGAGGGTGACCGCCGCCTTGCCGCCCTGCGCGTCGATCTTCTCGGGCGAGTAACCGACGAACGGCCCGACATCGAGGATGCTGAGCGTTTTGGTATGAAGGTTGCCGTCCATCCGCAGCCGGCTGCCATCAGGGCGCGAAATCTTCAGCTCGCCGGCGATATCGCTGTCGCCGAAATGCCCGCTCAGATTATCGAGATCGAAAGTGCTCCCCGTCTTGGTTAGATTGGCGGCGAGCTTGTACGGGCGCGTCGATAGCACCGTGACGCCGAGCAGCTTGAACGGCGACTGGAGATTTTTACCGGCAGCGACGATGTGCAGGTTGGCACCCTCGATGACGGTGACGCCGGGCAGCGTTCCCGATACGTCGATGATGCTGTCAGCGACGCCGGCGTGCAGCACCAGCTTCGTGCGGCCGCCAACCATCGTCGAGTTGGGCGTGCTCAGCGTGCCGCGCAGCGTGAACGGTGCGCGCATCGCAGTCCCGCCGCCGGTGAACGTCAGCGGTGCGTCCACCCGCTTGTTGGTGGCAGCAAGGTCGCCGAATTGCAGCTGGATGTCGGCTTGGCGCAGGTCGTCGACGTAGTGCAGCCGCGTACCACTGACAGTCGCGGAGTCGATCGGCGGTACCACGAACGGCTTGTCATCCGCGAACGTCCACGTGTTACGCCCCGACTTGTCCAGCTCGAGCCCGATGTTCGAGTCGGCAAGCAGCAGCGCGCGGACATGCTGCTTGCCGAGGATCAAATCCCACAAGCTGATCTCGGCGTCGACGCGCCCGGCATCGAACAGCACGCGATCCTTCGCCCAATCGGGATTGGCGATGCTGATATGCTCGGCGACGAAGTGAATGTTGGGATGTAAATAGAGCTGGAAGTCGCCGCCGATCTTGACGTCGCGACCAACCAGTTTGGTCGCGTGCTCCAGGAAGGTCTGCCGTAGG
>JAYTHJ010000008.1:0-7365 GCA_043732725.1 Sphingomonadaceae bacterium
GCTTCCGATCCGCATCGACGACCGCACCTCGCAACCCGCAGCCATCGCCTTCACGGGCGCGTTCATGCCAGGGACGCCGACCCACGCGTCGGCTCCGGCGGCGGGCCACGGCAGCGCGACGCCTGCCGCCCGCCAGCGTTCGACGCGAGCCTGAAACCGGGGGTCGCGCGCCGTGAAATATTGCGCGCCATGGTCGAATTGCGCGTCGCCCAGCGGGGTCGCGATCCGCCGCGTCGACGTCCGGCCACCCGCCGAGCGGCCTTTCTCGAATAGCATCACGGCGTGCCCAGCCGCTTGCAACGCCTCGGCACAAGCGAGACCGGCGATGCCCGCCCCGATGATCGCAGTTTTCACCATCGGTGGGTTCTAGGCCGAGCGGATAGCTGCGACCATGGCGACCAATGCGCGCCCGTCCGCCATGACGCAAAGCAGCGCTGATGCAAGCGAGTACCGATTAGCCATGCCCGAAGGCCATACTATTCACCGCGCGGCGCGCGATCAGCGCCCGATGCTGGTCGGGCAACAACTCGAAGTAATGTCGCCGCAGGGTCGCTTCGCCGAGGGTGCGGCGCAGCTTGACGGGCAGGTCTGCACCGCCATCGACGCTTACGGCAAGCATCTGCTCTACCGGTTAGCCGACGCGCAGGCACTGCACATTCATCTCGGGCTGTTCGGCAAGTTCCGCACCGCCAAGCTGCCCGCCGCCGAGCCGCGCGGTGCGGTGCGCGTCCGGATGATCAGCGGCAGCCACGTCGTCGACATCAACGGACCGAACCGTTGCGAGGTGCTCGACGTCGCCGATGTGGCCGCGCTGACCGCGCGCATCGGTCCCGACGTACTGCGCGCCGATGCCGATCCAGACCTTGCGTGGGCAAAGATCAGCCGTAGCCGGACGCCAATCGGGCAATTGATGATGGATCAGTCGGTGATGGCTGGCATCGGCAACATCTACCGCACCGAGATCTTGTGGCGGCAGCGGATCAACCCGTGCACGCCGGGCAAGGCGGTTCCGCGCGAGGCCTTCGACCGGATCTGGGCGGATGCAGTGATGCTGCTCCAGCTCGGCGTCGAGAAGAACGCGATCATCACGGTCGACGGGATGAAGTCGACGCGCAGCCGGTACCGCGAGCGCGTCAACATCTTCAACAAGCCCACGTGTCCGGCATGCGCGACCCCGATCGAGCGCTTTGAATTAGCGGCACGGCGGGTGTTCGCCTGCCCGGTGTGCCAGCCGGCCACGACGCTGGACTAGGCTATGCCGCCAGCGCCGCTTGCGCCGTCACGACCCGCGCCCTAAGCCGCCCGGCGACACCATTTCGGGAGAGGGCATGACGGATAATGTTTCCGCCGAGCAGCTGCGGCTGCTGATTGAGCGGATCGAGCGTCTCGAAGAAGACAAAAAGGGCATCGCCGACGACATCAAGGACGTCTACGGCGAGGCCAAGGGCACCGGCTTCGACACCAAGACCATGCGCAGCATCATCAAGCTGCGGGCGATGGAAAAGGGCGCGCGGCAGGAAGCCGAGGCTTTGCTCGAAACGTATAAGGCGGCGCTGGGTCTCGCGGATTAACTGTAATCGGCAGAACGTAAACTGCCGTCCATCGTTACGCGGCTAATCCAGGACGCGCCTGCTTCGCCTGACGACGGCAAGCGGTGACGGCCTCGGTCAGCGAAATGGTGTAGTCGTCGGCACCCAGCGAGGTCCGCAGGGCCTGGTCGGTCAGAATGGTATCGCCCGCTGGCCAGACTCCGACGACGATCGGCACCCCGGGAAGATGCTGGCGCAACCGCTCGATCAGGTAACGCAGATTCGACGGGCGGCCACTGAGCTCGAGATAAGAAATGCAGATCATCGCGACATCGCGGCCTTCGAGGCTGGCGATCGCGTCGCGGGCCACCGCTGCGAACGTCACGGTTCGCGAGCCGAAACCGTGCTTTTGCAGCAACTGCGCCAGCATCGCTGCGGCAGCATCGTCGAGCGGGCCGCGGCCCGCGAGGCAGAGCACGGCACCGTCGCGGCTCCAGCATTCGGGCAGATCGGCGCAGTCGTCCGAGATCGGTCGCGGCGCTGCGATCGTCGGCGATTGCGCGACGGGGCTACTGCGGGGCTGCGCCGGCGCGGCGTCGGCTGGCGTGCGATCCGGATAACGGTCGAGGTCATCGACGACCTCGACGATCGTCGTGCGGATTTTCCGGAGCTGATCGCTGCGCAAGCTGCCGCGCTGCGCATCGGCAGCCGCCAACTGCAGGCCTTTGAACGCAACTTCATCGTAATAACTCGACAGCGACCGCTCTTTGAGCAGCAATTCGGCCTGATCGCGCACCTCGTCGGCGTCGCCGGCGAGGATGCGCTGGTAGAAGCTTTCGACCGGAGTCAGCGCCGGCTGATCGCCAAGCAGGACATCGAGGAACTCGAGCCGCCGGACATGACGACCAAGGACGACGAGGCAGAGCGTCAGCGGGGTCGACAGGATCAACCCGATCGGTCCCCATAGCCACGACCAGAACAGCGCCGCGACGACGACCGAGAACGGCGATAATCCCGTACTTCGGCCATAGACCATCGGCTCGATGGCCTGCCCGGTGATTCCCTCCACGACGGCGTAAAGCGCCAGCGTCCAAAGCGTCATCGACCAGCCCGGCTCGACGGCGGCCGCAAGCGTGATCGGCAGGATGGCGGAAATAAACGAGCCGATATAGGGCACGAAGCGCAACAACGCCGATAATATTCCCCATAGCACCGGGTTCGGTACCCCGATGACCAGCAGGCCAACGCCGATGACGACGCCGAAGATCGCGTTGATCGAAAGCTGCGTCAGGAAATAACGCCGGAGTCGCCGGGTACCGTCGTCGATCGCGACCGTGGTACCGTGCAAATCGATGGCACCGGTCAGGCGGATCATGCGGTCGCGCAGGTCTTCGCGCTGCAGCAGCGCGAAGATCGCGACGACGAACACCACACCGAAGGTCGCCAGTGGCGACAGCACCGGCGACAAATAGCGGCGGGCGGTGTCGAGCGATGCGAAACCGCTGCTCGCCGTTGCCGACGACGCGGCGGGCTTGACGGTCGTCGTGGTCGATTCTGCAAGCGTCACCGGCGCGGCTGTCGCCGGAGAGCGTTTCTGCGGGCCGACCTGATCGGCCAACGCCGAGATCCGGCCGACGGTGTAGGCGCGGACGCTGCTCACCTTGGCCTCGACCGTCGCGGCGTAGCGGGGCAGGTCGGTCGTCAGCTGGGCAATCTGCGTCCCAATGACGGTGCCGATCGCCACGATCAGCCCCAAAGCGAGGGTCGCCGCTAGCAAGGATGCTGGAACGCGGCCGAGGCGCAGGCGGCGAAGCAGATTAACGAGCGGCGCGAGCACGAAGGCGAGCAGCAGCGCGAGCGTCACCGGAACTAGCACTTCCTTGCCGAAATAAAGGATCGCTACCGCGAGGACGAAAGTCGTCAGCGCTCTCGACGCATCGATCGGCGACGCCGAACTGTCGGTTGGCAGCAAGGCAGTTTCCTGCGGTGTCGTCGACATCGATGAGTCCCTGAAATAGTATCGGCAGTTAAGCATAAACGCTGACATGGACAAAGATCGACGCAAGCGCGCTGCACAGGCGTCGCCAGCGGCATCGATATAATGCACCGGGTCATCCGCTCTGCATTGCCGCCGATCGCCGATCCGCGTAGCGCACCGCGCAAGGAGTATGCGAATGAAACTTTACGGTATCGCCTTGTCCCCTTTCGTCATGCGGCCATTGCTAGTCGCGCGAGCCAAGGGGCACGACCTCGGGCTCGACATGCCCGAGGACGGCATCAAATCGGACGCCTACCTCGCGATGTCGCCGATGGCGAAGATGCCGCTGCTCCACGACGGCGACTTTCATCTGCCCGAGAGCCAGGTCATCGCCGAATATCTCGACTCCGCGCTGTCGGGCCCCAAGATGATTTCGGCCGATCCAAAGACTGCGGCCCGCGAGCGGCTGCTGGTCCGGCTCGCCGACGTCTATCTCGTTCCCGAACTCGGCGGTGTCTTCAACGCCCGCGAGAAGCCCGAGGGTCTCGCCCCCGCGATCGAGAAGCTCGGGCTGGCGATGAGCTATCTCGAGCATTTCCGCCGGGCGGGCGACAGCTTCGCCATCGGTGACAAGTTCAGTATCGCCGATGCGGCGCTGATCCCGCTGTTCTTCTTCTTCGACGCGTTCGCGCCGACAATGCCGACAGCCGAGCTGATTGCCGCGCGCCCGGGTCTGGCCGCATGGTGGGCGCGCGCCAAGGCGAGCGAACTCGGGGCCCGCGCGGTCGCCGAACAGAGCGGCGGCCTAAAAGCAATGATGGCGCAGCGCGCGGCTGCGGGCTGATCGGCCACGCTGGTTGGGCTGTATCCGACGGTCGGCAATCGGCCGTGATGGCGAGGCCGACCCCAAGCTAGCTGCAGGACGTTGTTGCCATCGCCGTCCTGCCGACGCTACACGCGGCGTAAGCGATCAGCATCGATGGACACCCATGGCCGGCCATAGCAAGTTCAAGAACATCATGTACCGCAAGGGCGCGCAGGACGCCAAGCGGTCGAAGATTTTCTCCAAGCTGGCGCGCGAGATCACCGTCGCGGCGAAGGGCGGCCTGCCCGACATCAACATGAACCCGCGGCTGCGGACCGCGGTGCTGGCGGCGCGCAAGGAGTCGATGCCCAAGGAGAATGTCGAGCGCGCCATCAAGAGGGCGGCTGAGCCCGGCGGCGACGATTTCGAGGAGCTGCGCTACGAGGGCTTCGGTCCCGGCGGCGTCGCGTTGATCGTCGAGGCGCTGACCGACAATCGCAATCGTACCGCGACGCACGTCCGTACGATCTTCGCCAAGAACGGCGGCAACCTCGGCGCGAGCGGCTCCGTCAGCCACAGCTTTGAACGCTGCGGATTGATCGAGTACGGCGTCAAGGCAGGCACCCCCGACGCAGTGTTCGAGGCGGCGCTCGACGCCGGTGCCGACGATGTCGTGTCATCCGATGATGGCCATGAGATCTACACCGCGATGGACGCGCTGCACGAGGTTTCGGGCGCGCTCGAAAAGAAGCTCGGCCCGCCCGAAGCCGCGAAGCTGCATTGGCGCCCCAACGAGCACGTCGTCGTCGACGTGGGCACCGCCGGCACGCTGATGGGTCTGATCGACGCGCTCGACGAAGACGACGACGTCCAGACGGTGTACGGCAACTACGACGTGCCCGACGACGTACTGGCTAAGCTGGGGTGATCGTGATCGGCCTCGACCCGGGGCTGCAGAAAACCGGCTGGGGCATTATCGCGGCCGACGGCAATCGGCTGCGCCATATTGCCGATGGGTGTATCAAGAGCCGCGCCGCCGACGCGCTCAGCGACCGGCTGATGCAGCTCTATGAAGGACTCGCCGTCGTAATCGCCGCGCACGGTCCGGCGAGCGCGGCGGTCGAGGAGACCTTCGTCACCGCCAATGGCCAGTCGACGCTCAAGCTCGGGCAGGCGCGCGGCGTCGTACTTCTGGTGGCGGCGCGCGCCGGGTTGCCGGTCGCCGAATATGCGACGCGCTTCGTCAAGAAAGCGATCGTCGGTGTTGGCGCGGCCGACAAGCTGCAGGTGCGGCTGATGGTCGAGCGACTGCTGCCCGGCTGCGTCGCCAGCGGCGAGGATGCCGCCGACGCGCTCGCGGTGGCGATCTGCCATGCGCACATGGCGCGCTCGGCGCGGATGTTCGCGTGATTGCGCGGCTCCGCGGGCAGCTCGACGGGATGGCCGCTGATAGCGCAGTGATCGACGTGCGGGGTGTCGGCTATCTGGTGTTCGCCAGCGTCAAGACACTCGCCGCGCTGGGGAGCACGGGAGCCGAGGTCAGCCTCCATATCGAGACGCAGGTCCGCGAGGACGCGATCCAGCTGTTCGGTTTCGCCGCCGCCGATGAGCGCGACTGGTTCCGGCTGCTGCTGTCGGTGCAGGGCGTTGGCGGGCGGGTGGCGCTGGCAATTCTGTCGGTGCTTGCCCCGGGCGAACTCCACCACGCCATCGCCGCCAAGGATACCGCCAGCATCGCGCGCGCCAATGGCGTTGGACCCAAGCTCGCGGCGCGCATCGTCAACGAGCTCAAGGACAAGGCGGGCAGCGTCGGGAGTGCCGCGCTGCCGGCGGCGATCGCCAACCCGAAGGGCGCGTTAGCGGACACCCTCTCGGCGCTGGCGAACCTCGGCTTCCGACCGCTGGACGCCAGCCGCGCGGTGGCGGAAGCGCAGGCGGAATTGGGGACGGACGCGGGGGTGGGCGAGTTGTTGCGGGTGGCGTTGAGAAAGAGTGCGCGGTGAGCACCTTGCGTGCTGCCCGCCATCGGCATGCGCGCGCCTTGCATGGCAGCGCGGCAAAGCGCATTCTGCCGCAATGAGCAGCAGCCCGAAAAATAGCCCGGTCGAGCTGATCGGCAGTTGGTATCGTTTCGGTGCAGAGGGTCCGGCCTACCAGGTCATCGGCGATAGCGCGGCATTGATCGACGGCCAGCATTTGATGCCTATCCATGTGCTCGAAAGCGGTGAAGAGGTCGACTATCCATTGAGCGAGATTATGAACGATCCTCAGGCGGATTGATGTTCGCCATCGCGTTCGATCTCGTTGTCGCCGATACTCTTCGTCACCATCCCCGCAGTGTTACGCAGGCTTATGCCGACATCGACACTGTGCGGACACGACACGATTTTGTCCGCGCGCAGGGCAGCGTTTATCGCTCGCGCAACGAAGATTTGGCAGATCTAACGCTGGCGGTGAATGCGCTGCATGTGTTTGCGTGGCTGCCGAAATCGGTGCGCGACAGCCGGGCCTTCCGCATCGAGCAATGGAGCGACTTTACGCCCTTCATGAAGTCGTAGCGTGTCGACCGACCTCTCCCCCCACCGCCGTCCCGATGACCCCGATGCCGCGTTGCGTCCGCAGACGCTCGCCGAGTTTGTGGGCCAGGCGGCGGCGCGCGACAATCTCGGCGTCTTCATCGAAGCGGCGCGGTCGCGGGGGGAAGCGCTCGACCATGTGCTTTTCCACGGGCCGCCGGGGCTTGGCAAGACGACGCTGGCGCAGATCGTCGCGCGCGAGCTGGGGGTCGGGTTCCGCGCCACCTCAGGCCCGGTAATCGCCAAGGCGGGCGATCTGGCCGCGCTGCTGACCAACCTCGAACCGCGCGACGTCCTGTTCATCGACGAGATCCACCGACTGTCGCCCGCGGTCGAGGAAATCCTGTATCCGGCGATGGAGGACCGCGCGCTCGACCTTATGATCGGCGAGGGGCCGTCGGCTCGCAGCGTGCGGATCGACCTGCCGCCGTTTACGCTGGTTGGCGCGACGACGCGCTCGGGACTGGTGACACAGCC
>JAYTHJ010000009.1:0-7326 GCA_043732725.1 Sphingomonadaceae bacterium
TAAGCTGGGTACTGTGGGTAAGCCCGGCGGGATAAATCACCGGGGCCAGGTAATGATCGATGAAGCCGGCGCTGTACCCGGCTTGCCCGGCGATATTGCGGAGCCGGTCTTCGAGCGCCGTCAGCGGACAGATGCGCCCGGTAAACTCGACGAAGCCGCCCCACGCCAAGGCTGGCAGGTGTAGCCACACCAGCCGTGGCCAGACGAACAGCAGCGCCGCGCCCGCCAGCGCGAACAGGATGAAGCCGAAGTGGAACGCCACCACCGCATCGGCGGCGGCGCTCGCCAGCATCAGGCCGTGCCGGTACCCATCATGCGGCTGTACCGCCGACGGTCAGCCCCTCGATCAGCAAGGTCGGCTGGCCGACGCCGGCGGGGACCGACTGCCCACCCTTGCCGCAGATGCCGACACCCTCGTCGAGCGCGAGGTCGTTACCGATCGCCTTGACCCGGGTCAGCACGTCGGGACCGTTGCCGATTAGCGTCGCGCCCTTCAGTGGCGCGCCGAGACGGCCGTTCTCGATGCGGTACGCCTCGGTGCAGCTGAACACGAACTTGCCGCTGGTGATGTCGACCTGCCCGCCGCCGAAGCTCTTGCAGTAGACCCCCGACCTGGCGCGGCTGAGGATCTCGCCGGGGTCCTCGCTGCCGCCGAGCATGAACGTATTGGTCATCCGCGGCATCGGCGCATGCGCATAGCTTTCGCGGCGGCCGTTGCCGGTCGCGGCGACACCCATCAGCCGGGCGTTCAAGCGGTCCTGCATGTAGCCTTTGAGGATGCCGTCCTCGATCAGCACGGTGCGGCTGGTCGGGGTGCCCTCGTCGTCGATGGTCAGCGAGCCGCGGCGGTTGTCGAGACTGCCATCGTCGACGACGGTGACGCCGGGTGCTGCGACCCGCTCGCCAATGCGTCCGGCAAACGCGCTGGTGCCCTTGCGGTTGAAGTCGCCCTCGAGGCCGTGACCGATCGCTTCATGCAGCAGAATGCCGGGCCAACCGGGACCGAGCACGACGGTCATTTCGCCCGCCGGCGCCGCGACCGCGTCGAGATTGACGAGTGCCTGTGCGAGCGCGATGTCGATCGCCGGCAGCCAACTGCTCTCGTCGAACAGCGTGTCGTAAAGGTAGCGCCCGCCAAGCCCGTGAAAGCCGGTTTCGCGGCGATCGCCGTTAGCGACAACAATCTGCACGTTGATGCGCACCAGCGGGCGCACGTCGCGGACGCGCTGCCCGTCGGCCCGGACGATCTCGATCACCGACCAGCTGCCGAGCAGGCTCGCCGATACCTGGACGACGCGCGGATCGCGGGCGCGGGCGGCGGCGTCGATCTTCTGCAGCAATGCGACCTTGGCGGCGAAGGGGACCGCGCTCAACGGGTCGGCGTCGGTGTAGCGGCGGGCGTTGGTCCGCGGCGGCGACAGCGCTAACGTGCCGCCGTGACCCGCGCGCACGACACGCACCGTCTCTGCGGCGCGCAGGATCGCCGCGTCGGATAGCTCGTTGGCATGCGCGAAGGCCGTTGTCTCGCCTGCCACGCCGCGCAGGCCGAAACCTTGCGACGTGTCGAATGTCGCCGCCTTCAGCCGGCCGTCGTCGAACGCGAAGCTCTCGCTTAGCGCGTATTGCAGATAGAGTTCACCGTCGTCGCAGCCGTTGAGCGCGTCGGCGACGATGCGCTCGGTGCGCGCCGGGTCGAGGCCGGTGTCGCGGTAAAAGATCGTCGCGGGGTCGAGGTGTATCATTGCGTTGATATAGGGCGCGAAGCCCGCCATGGAAATGCTGGCGACGCGCGCTGACGCCGCATCTTTGACGCTACGCCACTCCCCGCCGGCGCGAAAGGACCGTGGACCGTTGCTCAACCTTACCGCCGACGCTCGCGCGCCGCGTCGCTCGCGCACTTCGCACCTATATGCGCAGGTCATCATCGCCATCGCTGCCGGAGTCGCGCTCGGCTATTTTTATCCGGCAGCCGGCGCGACGCTGAAGCCGCTCGGCGACGGCTTCATCAAGCTCGTCAAGATGATCATCGCGCCGGTGATCTTCCTCACCGTCGTCACCGGCATCGCGGGCATGCGCGACATCGGCCGGGTCGGCCGCGTCGCGGGCAAGGCGCTGCTGTACTTCTTCGTGATGTCGACGCTGGCGCTGGTCGTCGGCCTGATCGTCGCCAATATCGTCCGACCGGGAGCCGGGCTGAACATCGATCCTGCCACGCTCGATACCGCGTCAATCACCGGCTATGCGGCGAAGGCGCACGAGACCACCGTCACCGGCTTCCTGCTCAATGTCATCCCCGACACGGTGTTGTCGGGGCTGGTCGAGGGCAATGTCCTGCAGGTGCTGTTCGTCGCGGTGCTGTTCGGCATCGCGCTCGCCTCGATCGGCAGCCGTGGCCACGGCGTGCTGGCGCTGCTGGAGGAGTTGTCGGCGGCGTTCTTCAAGCTCGTCGACATCCTGATGCGTGCCGCCCCGGTCGGCGCGTTCGGCGCAATGGCGTACACCATTGGCAAATTCGGGCTCGGCACGCTGGCGCATCTCGCGGCGCTGGTCGTGTCGTTCTATCTGACCGCGCTCCTGTTCGTCATCGTCGGGCTCGGCGGAGTTGCTGCGGCGTGCGGCTTCTCGATCTTGCGGCTGATTGCCTATCTCAAGACCGAGTTGCTGCTGGTGCTCGGCACCTCGTCGTCGGAGTCGGCGTTGCCGTTGCTGATCGAGAAACTCGAGCGCGCCGGCTGTCCCAAGACCATCGTCGGGCTGGTCGTGCCGACGGGCTATTCGTTCAACCTCGACGGCACCAACATCTACATGACCTTGGCCGCGCTTTTCATCGCGCAGGCGACCAACGTCCACCTGAGCTTCGGCCAGCAGGCGCTGCTGCTCGGCGTCGCGATGCTGTCGTCGAAGGGTGCGGCGGGCGTCACCGGAGCGGGCTTCATCACGCTGGCGGCGACGCTGCAGGTGGTGCCGTCGATACCGCTGGCGGGCATGGCGCTGATCCTCGGCGTCGACCGCTTCATGAGCGAGTGCCGCAGCCTGACCAACTTCATCGGCAATGCGGTGGCGACGATCGTCGTGTCGCGATGGGAGGGGCAGCTCGACCGCACTCAATTGGCTGCGGCGCTGCGCGGCAACAGCGATATCGGCCGCAGCTCAGCTGCCGAAGTTGCAGGTCAGCAGCCAGCGCCCGCCCGGGCGGTCGAGCTCGATGCGTGAGCAGTGGTTCATCACGTCACGTCCGATGATCACCCACGCCTCGCGCTTCTTGCGCTTGCTCTCGGCGGTGACGACGATCGCGTCGGCATCCTCGGCGGCGGTGCTGGTCCCGGCCTTGGCGGCACGGTCGAGTTTCCTGGCGCGCGCCTCGGTGATGCGTGCCGTCGGCGTCACGAGTGGCAGTCCGAGCAGCGTCGCCCCGCGCGCTGGGAGCAGCGTCTCATAGGGCAGCGCGTTCTTCGGGAACGGCTCCCACAGGCCGACCGCGCCGCCGCGTTTGACCAGCCCGGCGGCTTCGACGGCGCGCGCCGCGGTGCCATTCATGATCGTCTGCGGCGAACGCAGGTCGAGGATGACGTGCAGCTTTTCTCCGCCAGCATCGGTGCCGACTCGCACCGTACTGGTCGCGTCGCCGCGACCATCGCGCGGAATACTGTAGACGGTGCCGCCGATCGGCGCGCCGGGCTGGACGATGACGACGTGATCGGCATTGAGCGCAAACACCGACAGGATGCCGTCGGCATCGTCGGCGATGGTCTTGTCGAGCCACGCGGTCGGTACCGTCGTGCTGTCGCGCCCGCTTGCGGCGACACCGTACAAGTTGGCGCGGAAGACGACCTCGCCGCCGGGCAGCAGGTTGGTCTTGATGGTCCCCTTACCGAGCAGCGGTACCGCCCTCAGCCGCGCCCGCTCGCCCGCCGCGAGATTGAGCAGCAGCAGCTTGGGGATGCCGAGCGCGAGGCGCACCGTCAGAGGCGTATGCTTGATCTCGATGCGCGCGTAAGCCTGCGGTGCAGCGGTGTAAGTGACTGTATCGGGCGCCGCGGCGCTGACCGGCGTACCGACCAGGTGCGCGAGCAGCAAGAGCGCGGGCAGCATGGCGAGGACCGCGTGCCTCACGCGCCCCGCGTGTCCGCCGGGCCGCCAGTCAGGACGAAGCGTCGATCGCAATAGCCGCAGTCGGCGTAACCGTTGGCCCCCATCTGCAGCCAGACGCGCGGATGACCGCCGCCGGGAACCCCGACCTCCTCGCCGTCGCAGGCGATGCGGGTGCTGTCGACGTAGAATGTCTCGGGCGGGGGAATGGTTTTCATAAACCGCGTGTAATGGCTGCCATCGATGATTGGAACTACTTCACCCACGGGCCAAGGAGAAAGCACCGCACTTGCCGCCCCGGGGTACACAGCCTATCTCGCGGCCCATGGAGTCCCAGTCAGCGATCTCGGTCCGCAATCTCGAAAAGACCTATGCGGGCGGCAAGCGGGCGCTGGCGGGGATCAGCCTCGAGATTCCGCGCGGCAGCATCTTTGGGCTGCTTGGGCCAAACGGCGCGGGTAAATCGACGCTGATCAACATCCTCGCCGGGCTGGTCAACAAGACCAGCGGCTCGGCCAGCATCTGGGGCTTCGACATCGACGAGCACCCGCGCAATGCCAAGGCGTCGATCGGCATCGTGCCGCAGGAGATCCTGTTCGACTCGTTCTTCACGCCGTTCGAGACGCTCGAATTACAGGCCGGGCTTTACGGCGTTCCGCCCAAGCGCCGCCGGACGATGGAGATTCTGCGGGCAGTGCGGCTCGATGACAAGGCGCATGCCTATTCGCGGACGCTTTCGGGGGGCATGAAACGCCGCTTGTTGGTGGCGAAGGCGCTGGTCCACAACCCGCCGGTGCTGGTCCTCGACGAGCCGACCGCCGGCGTCGACATCGAGTTGCGGCAGCAGCTGTGGGAATATGTTCGCGAACTGCATGCGGGTGGAACGACGGTGGTGCTGACGACGCATTACCTCGAGGAAGCCGAAGCGTTGTGCGACCGCATCGCCATCGTCAACCAGGGTGCGGTGGTGGCGAACGACCTGACCTCGACGCTGCTCGCGATGGCGCAGGACAAGGTGCTGGTGGTGACGGTCGACGCCGATTTGAGCACGGTCCCGGACGGGCTCGGCGGTCGCGCCGTGTTGCGCGGGCCGCGCGCGCTCGGCATCACCTATGACAAGCGCGAGATGCAGGCAGGCGATATCCTGCATCGGCTGACCGATGCAGGTATCGGCGTCGTCGATGTCTCGACGCAGGAGGCCGATCTCGAGGACGTCTTCCTGCAGCTTATCCGCCCGCGCTCGGTACAGCCGGAAACCGCGCTGGAGACCGCTCATGGCTAGACGCGCGCCCGCCGAGGCGCAGCACTTCGACGTCATCGTCATCGGTTCGGGGGCGGCGGGGCTGACCACCGCGCTCAACCTTGCCGATCACTTGCGCGTCGCGGTGTTGTCGAAGGGCGATGTCTCGGCTGGATCGACCGCGTGGGCGCAGGGCGGCATTGCCGCCGTGCTCGACGTCGGCGACACCTTCGACAGCCACATCGAAGACACGATGATCGCCGGCAACGGTTTGAATGACCGCGCCACGGTCGAGTATGTGGTCGAGAATGCGGCGCGCGCGATCGAGCGCCTGGCGGAACTCGGCGTACCGTTTAACGCTGGCGAGACGGTATCGGAGCGCTTCCACCTAACGCGCGAGGGCGGCCACAGCCACCGGCGGATCGTCCACGTCGACGATGCTACAGGATGGGCGGTGCAAAAGGCGCTCGAACGCGCCGCGGCGGCCAATCCCAACATCACGCTGATCACCGGACGCGTCGCGGTCGACCTCATCACCGCCGCCCACGTTGAAGGCGAGCGCTTTGCGTCGCGTGGCTGCCACGGTGTCTATGCGTGGAGCGCCGCGACCCGCAGCGTCGAGCGCTTCGTCGCCCGCGCGGTTGTGCTGGCGACCGGCGGCGCGAGCCGCGTCTATCAATATTCGACCAATCCCGACGGCTCGACCGGCGACGGCATCGCAATGGCGTGGCGCGCCGGCTGCCGGGTGTCGAACATGGAATTCAACCAGTTCCACCCGACCTGCCTGTATCATCCCAAGGTCAAGAACTTCCTGATCACCGAGGCGATGCGCGGCGAGGGCGGCCAACTCAAGCTGCCGGACGGCACGCGATTCATGGGGCGCTACGATGCCGAGCGGCTCGAACTCGCGCCGCGCGATGTCGTGGCACGCGCTATCGATGCCGAGATGAAGCGGCTCGGGCTGAGCCATGTCTTGCTCGACATGACGCATCTCGAAGCCGACTTTATCCGCCACCATTTCCCGACGATCCACGCCCGGCTGCTCGAACTCGGCATCGACTGCACGATCCAGCCGATCCCGGTTGTTCCGGCGGCCCATTATAGCTGCGGCGGCGTACTCGTCGATCTGCAGGGGCGGACCGACGTCCCGGGGCTGTACGGCGTCGGCGAGGTGACGCAGTCGGGCTTGCACGGCGCGAACCGGCTGGCGTCGAACTCGATCCTCGAATGCCTGGTATTCGGCCAGGCTTGCGCGGAAGCGATCAAGTCCGGCTGGAACGGCAGCGCGGAGCCACCGCCGGTGCGCGCGTGGGACGACAGTCGGGTTACCGATTCGGACGAGGAGGTCGTCGTCAGCCATAACTGGGCCGAGCTGCGCCGGTTCATGTGGGACTATGTCGGCATCGTCCGCTCGACCAAGCGGCTCGAACGCGCCGCCCACCGGGTCAAGTTGCTGCGCAAGGAAGTGCATGATTATTATGGTAATTTCCGGGTGACGCCGGACCTGATCGAGCTGCGCAACCTCGTGCAGGTCGCCGACTTGATCGTGCGCTCGGCGCGGGCGCGCAAGGAAAGCCGCGGGCTGCATTATACTGTCGACTATCCAGCGACCGACGCGGTCGCGCGGGATACCGTGCTCGATCCGCTATCGAGCCGGTAGCACTCTGGCTGGATCCAGGCGCGGCGTCGCTATTCACCGCCGCTTCAGCTAGCGACATCGAAGATAAGGGTGCACGTTAGGGAGCCTCGTATGCAAGCGTTCGGGATGATGCTGGTACTTGCCGCCGCGCCGGTCTCTGCGGCCACGTCGGTCGCCGAGCCGGCTGCCACAGTTGCGCCGGCCGCTGCTCCCGCGATTACCGCCGAGACGATCCGTCTGACATCCGCGCAGATCGCCGCCGCGCAGGCCGAAGGCGAGCACCGCAACCGCGCCGCCGAGGCGCTGGCGCTGACCGACGATGACTTCGGCGCACCTCGCCGCGATCGCAAGATTCACG
>JAYTHJ010000010.1:0-7319 GCA_043732725.1 Sphingomonadaceae bacterium
GCGTCCCTTGCTGGAACGATCAACCGATCGGTAGCGCTGGCCCACCGCTTCCGCCAGTTCCGTCCGCGTCGCCATACCTACCTTCCTCATCGCTCGCTCTCGATCGTTGTCAGGAGCATTTACAATGAGGCAAACACCGTATCACCGAGAGCAAATCAGGCGAGGCAATGCGGTTCCCACCTTGATCGTCGCGCAGCAACGATGAGGCACTGCTGGCCCTGTTGGAAGTCCTTACGCGCGGAATAACAGCTGCGTAATGGGAACGTTAGGCTTACCTACTGGAGGTATGCCGCCTCGTTTTGGAATTAGGTAACGCATGGGTCGTAGGCATTTGAAACACGATTTTGGCGACGAATTACCTTGCGAGGATGAGGCGCCGATAGCCGTAGCGCCTTGCTGGCTCTGCGGCCGCTCGATCGGTAAGACCATCGTCTGGCACCATCCCGTGCCCAAGAGCCGGGGCGGCCGTGACGTCGTGCCGATGCACCCGATCTGCCAGCAGACGGTGACAGCCAACTTCACCAACTCCGAACTGCAACGGCATGGGATTGATGTGGACGGCCTGCTCGCCAACCCGGCCGTGCGCAAGTTCGTCGACTGGGTGGCGAAGAAGGAGCCAGATTTCACCGCCGCGATAACGAAGAAGCAGCGCTGATCGGGCTTCGTCGACGCGCACCTTGCCCTGACGGCTACGCTCACTGCCGCTTTTGCGCGCGCCCGAGCAAAACCGCTACGCGCTCCTGCTCGCGCCGGATAGGGACCGAAGCATGTGCATGACGCTCTCGGTTTCGCGTTCAACAAACGTGCGGCGGCTGTCGTCGCGCGAAAGAAGTTAGATGGCGGTGGCTGCCAGGCCTAGTCGCGGCGGCGTGCCGCCCCGGCCGGCGACTTGGCGCGAGCGACTCGGAGCGCTGCGCAACCTCCCGCCGTTCTTGGCCATGGTATGGCGCACCAGCCGGCTGCTGACCGCGACCACGCTCGCCGTGCGGCTGATGCGGGCGCTGCTACCGGTCGCGACGCTGTTCGTCGGCAAGCTGATCATCGACCAAGTCGTTTACCTGAATCATCTCACGGTCCGCCCCGCGGGCCTCGCCGAATGGTTCGCCTCGGGCCTGCTAGGCCGCCTAGAGGCGCTGCTGATCGCCGAGTTCGCGCTCGCGGTCGCGTCCGATCTTCTGGGCCGGCTCGTGTCGCTCGTCGACGGCCTTCTGTCTGACCGGGTCAGCAACGATGCAAGCATTCGGCTGATGGAGCACGCCGCCACCCTCGATCTCGCCGACTTTGAGGATGCGGCCTTTCAGGACCGTATGGACCGCGCGCGCATGCAGGCGAGCGGGCGCATGTCGTTGATGGGCCAGTTGTTCGGGCAGGCGCAGGACATCGTCACGGTGATCAGCTTCGCCGCCGGCCTCGTGGTCTACGCACCGTGGTTGATGGTGTTGCTCGCCGTCGCCCTCGTGCCGTCGTTCCTCGGGGAGGCGCACTTCAACGCGCTGAGCTATGCGCTCAGCTACGTGCGAACGCCTCAGCGTCGCGAACTGGACTATGTCCGCCAGGTCGCCGCAAGCGCCGACACAGCGAAGGAGGTCAAGATCTTTGGCCTAAGTGCGTTCCTAATCGAGCGTTACCACACGATCTCTCGCGACACCTACGATGCCAGCCGCCGGCTCGCACTGCGGCGCGCGGTCTGGGGCGCGGGCTTCGCTGGTCTGGGGACGATCGCTTATTATGCCGCCTATGCGTACATCGCATGGCGCGCGGTCACGGGCGCGCTGTCGATCGGCGATCTGACCTTCCTCGCTGCTTCGTTCCTGCGGCTTCGCGGGCTGTTGGAGGGGCTGCTGACCGGGTTCTCGGCGACCGCCGGACAGGCGCTCTACGTTGACGACCTGTTCTCCTTCTTTCGCACCGTACCCGGCATCAGGTCACCCGAGAACGCGCTGCCCTTTCCCTCACCGATCCGGCAGGGCTTCGTTTTCGAGGACGTGGGGTTCCGATATCCCGGCGCGGAGCGCTGGGCAGTCCGCTACCTGTCCTTTTCTTTGGCACCCGGCGAGGTGTTGGCCTTGGTCGGCGAGAACGGCGCCGGCAAGACCACGCTCGTCAAGCTGCTGGCGCGGCTCTACGACCCCATCGAGGGTCGCGTGCTACTCGATGGGCGGGATCTTCGCGACTATGATCTTCACACGCTGCGCGCAGCGATCGGTGTGATCTTCCAAGACTTCGTACGCTACAATCTCCCCGCCGGCGACAATATCGCGGTCGGCCGAATCGAGGCGCGCGGCGACCGCACGCGGATCGAGGCCGCTGCCGCCGCCGCGCTGGCCGACGGCGTCGTCGCTAAGCTGCCGGACGGCTACGACCAGATGATCGGTAAGCGCTTCCGCAACGGCGTCGATCTGTCGGGTGGCGAATGGCAGAAGATGGCGATCGCCCGTGCCTACATGCGCGACGCCGAGGTGCTGATCCTCGACGAGCCGACCGCCGCGCTCGATGCACGCGCCGAGTATGAGGTATTCCAGCGGTTCCGCGAACTGAGCGCCGGACGCTCGGCGGTGTTGATCTCGCATCGCTTCTCCAGCGTACGCATGGCCGATCGCATCCTGGTTCTCAGCGACGGGCGGGTGGAGGCATCAGGCACACATGCGGCGCTGCTTGCAGCCGGAGGACGCTATGCGGAGTTGTTCGAGCTCCAAGCCGCGGGCTACCGCTGATCGTCGCTGCTGACCTGAACACCCCGAAGCGGTCACTCAGTGCCTTTCAGCCGTCGCCGACGCCGGACGTTCCTTCAGGCGCAGCTCCCAGGCCGCAATGGAGCCGGTAACAGACCCTCCGCTTTCGGCACTCCGCCCGAATAGCAAACTTTCCTTTCACCGTTTGTTACCCATGCAGATGATAGCGAACGCGCGATTTGGTGATCAAAGTTTGTCAGCGATGCGACGAATGAGCGGGACGCTATTCCGTCCCGCTCGTTCGAAAGCATCATGCGGTCAGTTCGGTCCGGCTGCTCCGATCACGGCACCCGAGGCACCGCCGGAGCTGCTCCCATCGATCGCAGCCATACGGGTCGCGTTCGATGCGGCTTTTGCAGCACCCGTCCCGCTGTTCGCGACGGTGCCGCCCGAACGGTAAGCTTGGGTCGTCGCTGCGCCAGCCGCGCCGTGTGCCCAGCTGATGCTGTTACGAGCGGCGCTGCGCAATCGGGCAGCACTGCCGCTGGCGCGGGCACGGGTGCTGTCGACCGCGCCGGTGGCGCCGTCATGCACGGTGCTGGCGGCCGAACCGGCGAGCGCCGTTGCGCCGTCGGTACCAATGGCTTGCGCGCCGAGGCTGGCGTTCTTCGTGATGCTGCCCGATCCCGCTGCCCCGCCGCTGCCCGATCCCGCTGCCCCGCCGATGCCGCCGATCATACCGGTTGGGCTCGCAATGCCGGTCGCACCTTGCGCTACGCCCGTGACCGTCCCGGCTAGCCCGGCATCGGCGTTGGCCGAACCGGTGCGTGTGTTGACCGACTTCGAACCATGCGCCTGACCCGATCCGGTGAAGCTACCGCTAACGCTTTGCGTCACGGTGCCGATCGATCCGAGCGGGCTGCCAAGCTGTCCACCACCAGCCAGCCCGTCGGCACCGCCTGCAATACCTGACAGCGCGCCGCCGAGACCGCCGCCGGCACCGCCGCTCCCTACCAACTGAGCTCCAGCCGGTCCTGCAACCGCGCTCGCCAGCAGAGCCGCTAAAGCGATGATGGGGTGACGATTGCTTAAGGTGGTCATAGTCGATCTCCTGATGGCTGCTGCGCCGATGCAGCGTCAGTCAGGCTAACGACGGCAGTACCGGGATTAATCCGGAGCCGGTCCGATTATCGTATTCCCACCGAGCGCGGCGCTATCCGGCATTCGGCGCAGACGATGCCGCGACCGACGGCTTTGCCCGGCATCGCGGCGACCGCGACGACGTCTATCGGCCGCATGGCACCGCCTTGGACCGCCAGGATCAGTCTTGCGGCGACGATCGGCGCTGCAAACGATGTGCCGCGCAAGATCTCGTAACGACCCCCTGGTACCGCTCCCGCCATCTCCGATCCGGGAGCGGCGAAGTCGAGGTGCGCCGCATGACCGGCCTCGGCAAGCACGCGCCCGCGCGGGTCGACCCCGGTAACAGCGACGACACCGCTGTATGCAGCCGGATACTGGGCGGGTGCAGCCGGGCCATCGTTGCCGACGGCAGCAACGACGATCACACCGCGCTCAATCAGCGCGCGGACACTCGCGTCGAGCAGACGGTTTGGCGGCCCGACGAGGCTAATGTTGATCACCTTTACACCGCGTCCCGCCAGCCAGCCCATCGCCTGCGCGATCGCTTCGACAGAGCCTGCCGCCGGCGAGCCGCCATAAACATCGGCCGCAAGCAGGCTTGTCCCCGGTGCCGCGCCGCGGAACGCACCGGCATTGCCGACCAGCAGTGACGCGACCGCGGTACCATGCCCGCTCGGCTGGACCGCCCCAGCGAAACCGCGCTGCTCGATATGCGCCGCGGCAAACGCTGGATGGCTGCCGATACCGCCGTCGATCAGGCCGAGCGCACTATCGACGTAAGTAGGGCTGCTTGACGCCACGGTGCTGTTGACTATGCCGAGTGTGCTGCCCGCCGGCTGGTAAACGTAATTCAGTTCGTAGCTTCCGCCTGGATCGCCGGCTCGTAGCAGCACGACGGCGCGACGGGCGGGGACACGGCTTGGCGGCCGCAAGACCGTAACTGCGATACCGAGCCCGGTAATCGTGTCCGATCGAACAATGACAAAGCCCGTGGCACGGGCTTTGTCGAGCGCCGCGGAAGTGATGCCGACGGCAACGACCTCGTCTCGCCGAACCGGCGCATCTGCGTCGTCGACATCGAGCTCGGCGCGGTTGTCGCGAACGAGGTTGTGCAAGCGCTCGCGGCGCACTGATAGCAACGTTTGCGGTGACAGCGAACCTTCGAACACGGCAATCCCGAGCGGTGACTGCAGCACCGCCGGTACTCTGCCTTGGCCGAGCGGTTGGCCGACGACGCTGCCCAGCGGCGCGGGCAGTCCGGCACCCAAACCACCAGGCAGCAGTTGCGCCGCCGCAGGTGCCGCCGTGATCAGCAATGCCGCAGAGATAAGCTCGATCAGCCAATTACGTGCCATAGTGAACCCCCTATTTTAAGGCATCGAGGATTAAACGGTAGCGAGCAGACGTTTAATCCTCATGAGCATGGGAACCCCGGGTGGACGATTTCGATGGCGGGCTTAGTATGCTGATGCCCCGCTTACGGCGCTTTGCCTATGGCCTGTCGCACCACGCCGCCGATGCCGACGACCTGACGCAGGCAACGGTCGAGCGCGCGCTAACCGCCCGTGTGCAGTGGCAACCCGGTACCCGGCTCGATGCCTGGGTGTTCCGCATCATGCGCAACCTGTGGATCGATACCGCGCGGAGCCGCCGGCGACACGAGCGTTGGCTAGCTCCCGAGGAAGCTGGTGTGAATATTAGCGTTAACGGTGCGCCCGCGATCGAGGCGGCGATCGAGCTGCGATATCTGTTGCGGGCGCTGTCGCAGCTGCCCGACGAACAGCGCGAGGCGGTGGTGCTCGTGTCGGTCGATGGCATGGCCTACCGCGACGCCGCGGCACTGCTCGGCATTCCGATCGGCACGCTGACCAGCCGGCTGATCCGCGGCCGGCAGGCGCTGCTGGCACTGACGGAGGATTAGGACGATGATCGAAGACGGCGAGCTACTCGCGTGGATCGACGGCGAACTTGCGGACGGTGACGCGGCGCGGGTCGCGGCGGCGGTCGCCGCCGATCCAACCCTGAACGCCCGTGCGGCAGCCCATCGGCAGCTGGCTGAGCGATTGGCGAACGGGTTTGCACCGCTGCTCGCGATGCCGCCGATCACGCCGTACGACGCGACGCCAGTGGCGTCACTCGCCGCTGCACGCGCTTCGCGTCTTCTCATTCGTCGGTCGCCCACGATACACTGGCATCGCCACACTGCATTGGCGGCGACGTTGATGGCCGGCATCGCGACTGGTGTCCTGAGTGGCAGATTGGTTTGGCCAAGCGGCGTGGTCGATGCACACGGGGCATTGGTGGCTTCGACGACGTTATCGACGGCACTCGACGAGCAGCTGTCGGATCAACGCGGACCAATCCGTGTGACGCTCAGTTTTCGTAATCACGCCGGCGAGTATTGCCGTAGCTTTGCAGGCCCCGCGCTCGCCGGTATCGCCTGTCGGGATGCGTCGCGCTGGCAACTCCGCTACGCCGCCGTCGCGCCCGGGGCGATCGGCACCTATCGTACCGCCGCTGCTGGTGATCCGGCGCTGCTGGCGGCCACCGATGCGATGATCGAAGGCACGCCGCTCGATGCGAACGGCGAAAGGACAGCGCGCCAAGTCGGGTGGCGGAGGCGCTGATCGGAAAAAGAAGAGCCGTTTACTGCCTGTCCGCTTCCGAATGTCGAATGCCGGAAAGCTGCCGTTCCTCGCCGCTTCACGAACCGAGGACTATCCAACCCGCATTATCTGCCGGGAAAAGTACGACGTAACCTCAGACACGATCCCGGTGCACGTCGGCATAATCATTGGTTCGCAGCAGTCCCTTGGCAGTCGGCAGCAGCTCGATCGGTCGGGCCTTGAGGTCGAAATTGCGCGTTGTCAGCCAAGACCCTACCGGACCCAAATCGTTGCCGAGCCAGTTGTCAAGCGAGCGGAACAGCCGCAGCAGATCTTGGGCCCGCTCAAATGGCTCGCTAACTGGCTAGAGCGAAAATCGACCGTCGCGCAGTCGCGACAGACAGCCCGATGATGACGCCGCGCTCGACGTTCGACAGCTGCAAAAGTCCGGCAATGCGATCGGCGGCGACGCTGAGCACAGGCGCGGCGTGATCATCGCAGCTCTCACCTGCGCGCATAGCCATAATTCTCTACTGGAGACGAACATAGGACGCTTCGTTCGGTGGACCAATGCGCGCGCCTCACGCCCTTTTACGACGGCGACGCTCCGCGCGGTGCAGATTTTGCACGCGGGGCCTATAACCGCGCGCGCCGCGTACGGGAGGCGCGCGCGATCAGATCACAGCTCCGTGGCTTCGGAGAGCGCGAGAGCATCCTCGATGTCGACTCCGAGGTAGCGAACGGTCGTCCCGATCTTGGTATGCCCCAGGAGCATCTGCACTGCCCGCAGGTTACCGGTGCGCTTATACCAAGACTCTCTGATCAGAACCCATGCGCCCACGACCGCAGTCCGATAGACATGATGCGCCACGGCTGATCGGTGAGGCGGTTCCAGGCG
>JAYTHJ010000011.1:0-2125 GCA_043732725.1 Sphingomonadaceae bacterium
CGCCGAAATCAGCCCGTAGTGGCCCTCGCGGTCCTTGTCGTAGACCGCTACCCGGCGGTGCAGCAGATCGCGCAGACCCTCGGGTTCGAGCGGCGCTTCGAGCTCGATAGAGAACAACGTCTCGGCCTGATTGAGCAGAAACCGCCCGTCGCCATCGGCCGAAGCGATCAGTGCTTCGCGTGCCTCGGGTGTAAGCGGCAGCGGCCGCCCGGTGCGCTGCTCGGCACGCAGCAGCAGCGTTTCGAGCGCCGCCGTATCGAGCCGCCGGATGATCAGCACCTGCGCGCGGCTGAGCAACGCAGCATTGAGTTCGAAGCTCGGGTTCTCGGTGGTCGCGCCGACTAGGATCACCGTGCCGTCCTCGACGACGCCGAGGAAGCCGTCCTGCTGGGCGCGATTGAAGCGATGGATTTCGTCGACGAACAGCAACGTCTGCTGTCCGGTCCGCGCCGCCGCGCGTGCCTCCGCGAACAGCTTCTTCAGGTCGGCGACGCCCGAGAATACCGCCGAGACGCCGACGAAGCGCAGCCCGACCGCCGCGGCGAGCAGCCTCGCCATTGTAGTCTTGCCGGTGCCCGGCGGTCCCCACAGGATCAGCGACGCGAGCTTGCCCGCGGCGACCATGCGCCCGATCGCGCCGGCGGGCCCGGTCAGATGCTCCTGCCCGACGACATCGTCTAGGCTGCGCGGTCGCAGGCTCTCTGCCAGCGGCTGGCCGGGCAGGGTGCCCGTGTCGGGCGGGTCGGCGGCGAACAGGTCTTGCATCCCCTTTGGACCATAGTGCACCCGGTCCGTTCCCGCCACCGGAACAGAGCCGCCGCCCCGTTGTTGCAGGTGACGATGACCAGTTCTCCTGATCCTTCGAGCTTCGAACCAGCCGCTGGCGGCGATAGCGTAAATAGCAGGCAGGCGCCGGAACATGAGCCCTCCGCCAACCTGAGCGAGACGGAAACCCGCGAGGTCGACAAGCGCGGCATGGCCAGTCCGCGCGTCGTGCACGAAGTCGTGCGTCTCCAGGGTGAGGAGGAACTCGATCGGTCGAGCATCGCACTGGCGCTGTCGGCGTTTGCCGCCGGTGTTTCGATCAGCTTCTCGGTGCTGGCCAAGGCGGCGTTGCACCAGCGCCTGCCAGCGAATGCGGACTGGGCGCCGCTGGTCGATAATATCGGCTACAGTGTCGGCTTCGTGGTCGTCATTATGGGTCGGCTGCAACTGTTTACCGAGACTACCGTGACGGCGGTGCTGCCGGTGGCGACCAAGCCGACGCTCGGCAACCTCGGCCGGTTGGCAAAAATCTGGACGGTGGTTCTGCTCGCCAATCTACTGGGCACGCTGGCTGTCGCGGCGATGATCGCCCACGCCACGATTATCGGCCCGGAAGCTCGTGCCTCGGTCGTTGCAATCGCGCGGGTCGCGCTTGCGCCCGGTTTCTGGGATACGATGTTTCGCGGCATGCCGGCGGGCTTTCTGGTCGCGTCGATCGCCTGGATACTTCCGAACGCGCGCGGCAGCGAATTCTGGGTGATCGTACTAATCACCTGGTTAGTCGGTGTCGGCGAATTCAGCCACGTCGTAGCTGGATCGACCGAGGCGTTTACGCTCTGGCTAACCGGCAATATCACGTTTGACGCGGCGATCGACGGCTACGTCGTGCCGGCGCTGATCGGCAACATCATCGGCGGCACCGGCCTGTTCGCGCTGTTTGCCCACGGGCAGGTACGTGACGAAATCTAAGCGTCGCGGGCTCATGCCAGATAGCCGCAAGGGGCCTTAACGTAATTCAGGGCGAACCCGGATAGGCTCCGGCGCGTTGAACCGGGACCATTCCAATAAAGGACCGACCATGGCGCATATGCTGTCACGCTTCACGATCACCGAGGACGGTGAGAACTATATGCTGACGATCGAGGACGACGGCGGTGAGACGCTCGAACTGACCGCCACCTACGAGCAACTCGACGTCATCGCCGAAGCCCTGATCGAGCATCTCGATGCCGACGAGGACGAACTTGAGGTCGACGAAGAGGACGGGGTCGAAGCGTTGGACAAGAGGTCGGCGTAAGCGACCCAACCCTGAGATTGATGTTACACGAAAAAGGCCGCGCCTAGACAGACGCGGCCATTT
>JAYTHJ010000012.1:0-2124 GCA_043732725.1 Sphingomonadaceae bacterium
CGTCGTGCCCACGCTTGCGCTCGACATTCCGGCGGAGCATCTGGCTATCATCCGCCACGGCATGGACGATGTCGTCAATGGTCCGGGCGGCACCGCGCACTCGGCGCGTATCGAGGTCGAGGGACTGCGCATGGCGGGTAAGACCGGCTCGGCGCAGGTCCGGCGGATCACCACGGCTGACCGCAACGCCGGGCGCGCCAACACCAAATTCCAGCCGTGGAAATTCCGCGACCACGGGTTGTTCGTCGCGTTCGCGCCAATCGACGCGCCCAAATACGCCATCAGTGTGGTGATCGAACATGGCGCCCACGGGGCCGCGGCCGCAGTCATCGCCCGCGACGTGATGACATATCTGTTCGAGCCCGAACGCGCGCTGGCGACGCTCGCCCCGCTCGAGCGTGCCGTCGCCGCAGCGCGTGCCAACACCGCCGCCGCCGCGATGGCCGCGACCTCAGTGGCGAGCGGCACGACCCCGGTCGGCGCGGACGCCGAAGCCGTCAGCGGCGTCACGGACTAGCGCGCGTGCTCAACGGCAGCTGGACACTGCGACTGCGCGAACTGCCTTGGCACGTGATCATCGCGGTTGTCGCGCTCGGCGGGTTTGGGCTGGTCGTGCTGTATTCGGCGGCAGGAGGCAACCTGCAGCCGTGGGCGCTGAAACAAGGAATCCGCTTTAGCGTGCTGCTGGTTGTCATGCTGGTGCTGGCGCATGTGCCGCTGAGCTTCTGGCTGCGCTGGGCGTACTGGTTCTACGGCGGCGTGCTCCTGTCGCTGGTCGCGGTCGAGGCGCTCGGGCGGATCGGCGGCGGCAGCCAGCGCTGGCTCGATCTCGGACTGATCCAGCTGCAGCCGTCGGAGTTCATGAAGCTCGCGATCATCCTCGCGCTCGCCCGATTCTACCATCACCTGCCGCGACCGTATGTGACGACGATCGCCGGGCTGGGGCTACCACTGGCGATGATCGGCTTGCCCGCCGCGCTGGTGCTGATCCAGCCCGATCTCGGCACCGCGCTGGCGATCGGCTTCGGCGGCGTCGCGATGCTGTTCATGGCCGGTGTGCGCCTGTGGCTGTTCGGCGCGGCGGCGACGGCGCTGGCGGCGGTTATGCCGGTGGCGTGGGGCGTTCTCCACGATTATCAGCGCAAGCGCGTGCTGATCTTCCTCGATCCCGCGAGCGATCCGCTCGGCGCCGGCTATCACATTACCCAGTCGAAGATCGCCATTGGCAGCGGCGGCTTGTTCGGTAAGGGCTTCCTGCAGGGCACCCAGAGCCACCTCGATTATCTGCCCGAACTGCACACGGACTTCATCTTCGCCACCATGGCCGAGGAATGGGGCCTCGCGGGCGGGCTATTCGTCATCGCCGCCTTCGGTGTCATTCTCGCATGGGCGATCGGCGTCGCGCAGTCGGCACGCGCGCCGTTCGCGCGGCTGGCGGCGATGGGACTGGCGTGGACGCTGTTCTTCTACCTCGCGATCAACATGATGATGGTGATGGGGCTGGCGCCCGTCGTCGGCATCCCGCTACCGCTGGTCAGCTACGGCGGCTCGGCGATGCTGACGGTATTAGTACTGCTCGGCATCCTGATGGGCATCGGCCGCGAACGCCGCCTCGATATTCCGCGGCGGTAGCCGGTCGGAAGGCGATTGCGAAGTTTAGCGGCTGCAACAACGTGTCCTGAATGACTGCAACGACTTATACCAAGACTCTCTGATCAGAACCGATGCGCCCACGACCGCAGTCCGATAGACATGATGCGCCACGGCTGATCGGTGAGGCGGTTCCAAGCGAAGCAGCAATGGTCGAGGATGTCGTCGTAGGATTTGAAGATGCGGTTCGACAGCCCGTTGTCGCGCCTGAGCTGTCAGACGTTCTCGACCGGGTTGCGCTCGGGGCATTTGGTCGGCAGCGGCAGCAGGGTGATGTTGGCCGGGATGACCAGACGCGCCGAGATGTGCCAGCCTGCCTGGTCAAGTATCAGCACAGCATGCGCGCCCGGCGCGACGGCGGCGGCGATCTCGGCGAGGTGCAGCGTCATCCCTTCGGTGTTGCAGCGGGGCAGAACGAGCGCCGCGCCCTTGCCCTCGGCTGGACAGATGGCACCATAGATATACGCCGAGGTC
>JAYTHJ010000013.1:0-7282 GCA_043732725.1 Sphingomonadaceae bacterium
TCGGTACCCTTGGGCACCGTTGGGTAGTTGATCGGCTGGACGTAGATGCCGTGATTGTCGAGCAGCCAGTCGCTGATCATCTTCGCCTTCTTGGCATCGCCGACCATCACCGGGATGATATGGCTCGGATTGTCGAGCATTGGGATACCGATCGCGTTCAACCGGCGACGGACCTTGGCGACGCGCTCCTGGTGGCGGACGCGCTCGCTGTTGCTCGCCTTCAGGTGGCGGACGCTGGCGGCGGCTCCAGCGGCGATCGCCGGCGGGATCGCAGTGGTGAAAATGAAGCCGCTGGCGAAGCTGCGTACGAAGTCGACCATCGCCGCCGACCCGGCGATATAGCCGCCCATGACGCCGAAGGCTTTGCCGAGCGTACCCTCGATGACGGTGATGCGGTCCATCAGCCCTTCGCGCTCGGCGACGCCGCCGCCGCGCGGGCCGTAAAGCCCGACCGCGTGGACCTCGTCGATGTAGCTCATCGCGCCATGCTTCTCGCAAACGTCGAGGATCTCCGCGATCGGCGCGATATCGCCGTCCATCGAATAGATGCTCTCGAACGCCACCAATTTAGGGCGGGCCGGGTCGAGGGTGGCGAGCTTGCGGTCGAGATCGTCGGGGTCGCTGTGCTTCCATACCATGCGGTCAGCGCGGCTGTGGCGGATGCCCTCGATCATCGAGGCGTGGTTGAGCGCATCCGACAGCACGATGCAGTTCGGTAGTCTCGCGGCGAGCGTGCCTAGCGCTGCCCAGTTCGAGACGTAGCCGCTGGTGAAGATCAACGCCGCCTGCTTGTGGTGCAGGTCGGCAAGCTCGGCCTCGAGCAAAACGTGATGGTGATTGGTCCCCGAGATGTTGCGCGTGCCGCCAGCCCCAGCTCCGCAGCTGTCGAGCGCCTCATGCATCGCGCCGATAACATCGACATGCTGGCCCATGCCGAGATAGTCGTTCGAGCACCACACGGTGACTTCATGCTGCGCGCCATCGACATGGCGCACGGCGCGCGGGAAGCTGCCCTTACGGCGCTCGAGATCGGCGAACACACGGTAATTACCGGCCTGGTGCAGACCGTCGAGCTGGGCTTTGAATAACGCCTCGTAATCCATTGATCGTCCGCTCCGAAACCCGTGCCTGTGCATGGGCGCAAGTGGCGAGTGCGGCAAGTGGAAACAAGGAATTGAGGACGACCGCGTTGTCGCGTCCGACGAGCTTTACGAGGCTGGTTTGGACTTGAGGTAGGCAATCACATCGGCGCGCTTTTGCGGATCGGCGAGGCCCGCATAGCCCATCTTGGTTCCGGCAACGGCCTTCTGCGGCGCTTCGAGATACGCCGATAGCACCGGCGCGATCCAGACGATCCGGCTGGCTTTGAGCGCTGCCGAGTAGGTGTAACCGGGCACGCTCGCTGCGGGTCGCCCGACGATGCCCGCCAGCGACGGCCCGGCGCGGTTCTGTCCGGGTACCACCGCGTGGCAGCCATTGCACTGCGCGAACACCTGCTTGCCGTTCACAGCATTGCCGACCGGAGCCGGAAGCGCCGATGCTGCAACCAATCCTGCCGATCCACCCAGCATCAGCACCAGCGAACGACGACCACTGTGGGAATTGATACTGGAGCGATACATCAGGTTCTGCTCCGATGGTTCTGGCGAGGCTGGAGCGGGCGAAGGGAATCGAACCCTCGTCTATAGCTTGGGAAGCTACTGCTCTACCATTGAGCTACGCCCGCGTCGTCACCGGTCACGCCGGATAGTCACGTCAACGGCCTAAGTCGCTGTACGGAAATTGATGGATGCCATAGCCGGGCAGGGCGGGTCAACTGTGGTTTCGAACCTTCGTCGAGCCGTCACCGGGCCCTCAGCGGGATGACGCCGGTTCGCCCCGTGGCGAGCGCACCCAGCAGGATCGCCAACACCGCGAGCGGGATAAACGACCACAGCGTGTGGCTGACGACCAGCCCCGCCGTCGTCGCCCAGGCGCCGACCAGCGCCAGCTCGCCGAAAGTCAGCGCGATCGAGCCGTTGGTGCGGCGGCGGAATGACCGTCGCGTCTGCGGCTTGCCGAAGCGCGCCTGCAGCAGCGCCGTCGTCAGCGCGGCGGCGGTGCTCGTTGCCAATGTCGCCACACCCGCCAGCGGATCGCGCCATGCCAGCACCGCGGCGGCCAGCGCGACGACGCCCAGCGGCGGCAGACAGGCGGCTGCGAGCTTGGCGCGGGCGATCACCATCCGCGCGACCGGCGCGGCGTCGAGCAGCTCGGGCGCATCCTCGGCGCAGACGATCAGCCAGCTGAGGCTCGACGCGAGCAGCGCGGCGATCGCGGTGCAGGCGGTCGCGACGCGGGCCGACGAGAAGCTGACGCTGCCGCGCGTCACCAGGAGCGCGAACACCGGCAGCAGATAGAGCAACTGCAGCAACACCTGCGACAGCAGCTCGGGGTCGCGCGCCAGCAAGCGTAGTTCCTTACGGATGATCGTACCGCTTGGCCCCGCGCCGAAGCTGACCTTTGCTGGTCGCCGCCGGCGAGATGACGCGGGCGCGTCGATGCTGCCGAGGCTGGCCGCGCTCCACGCTGTTGTCAGCAACGCGATGCTGCCGGCCGCGACCAGCATCGCCGCGAGCGCGGGCAGCGAGCCGAGCGCCGCCCGCGCCGGCAGATCGAACGGCGCCGCGGGAGCGTGCGCGGCGGTGTGCTTGAGCACGGCGCGAAAACCGGGAACCACATTCGTCGCCTGGATCGTCAGGAACAGTACTGCGCCAAGCACGCCGCCGGTGATCTGATAGACGGTCCGCGCCAGCCGTAAGCCTAAGGCTGCGAAGAGCCCCCGCGCCAGCGCCTGCGCGATCGACGTCGCGACCACCGCGATCGCCAGAATCATCACCGTCGCACCGAGCCAGCCCGGGTGACCGAACAGCGCCGACGCGAGAATGAGCGGCGTCGTCAGCGTCAGATACGGCAATGCCACCGCGGCATAGATGCCGACCGATTTTGCCGCGAGGATACGGTTCGGAGGCACCGGCGACGCCAGCAGCAGTTCGAGATCGGCACGCTCGCCGAAGACCCGCAGGACATGGACGCTGGCGACCGAAGTGAAAAGCAGCAGCATGCTCGCGGCGATCAGCGAGACGAGCCCGATTATCGGGCCACGGCTAGCGTCAACGCCGCGCCACGACCATGCCAGCACAGGCCCGAGCAGACAGGGCAGCGCGACCACAGCGACCAGTACCAGCGCGCGCCGCCAGCGGTTGGTGCGCCCGAACGCCCGGTAGGCGAGTCGGATCTCGTGCACGACCAGCCACGCGAAGCTCGCTGGAGGCAGCCGGAGCGACGGCAGCGCAAGGCTCACTTTGCGATCACCTCTCGCTCGCGCTGCTTCACGGCGTCAGCGCGAGGAACAGTTCTTCGAGCGTTGCGTCGCCGCTGCCGCTGCTGGCACGCAGTTCGGCGAGCGTGCCCTCGGCAATCAGCTTGCCGGCGCGGATGATGCCGATACGGTCGGCGAGCCGCTCGGCGACCTCAAGGATGTGCGTCGTCAGGATCACCGTGCCGCCGTTCGCGACGCGTGCGGTCAGCAAGTCCTTGACCTGCCGTGCTGCGCCCGCGTCGAGCCCGGTCAGCGGCTCGTCGAGGATCAGCAGGAGCGGATCGTGGATCAGCGCGCCCGCCAGCGCAACCTTCTGCTTCATGCCGCGCGAGAACGTCTCGCAGCGATCGTCGCGCTTGTCCCACAGCCCGAGCAGCCGCAGCAATTCCTCGGCACGCGCGGCGGCGAGGCTGGCGTCGACGCGCCACAGCCCGGCGACGAACGCCAGATATTCGAGCGGCGTCAGCTTGTCATAGAGCAGCGGCTCGTCGGGCAGCCACGCGACGAGCGCCTTGGCCGCCAGCGGCTCGGCGAGCGCGTCGATGCCGAACACCCGGACGCTGCCGAAGTCGGGCTTTTGCAGTCCGGCGACGATCCGCAACGTCGTCGTCTTGCCCGCGCCGTTCGGACCGAGCAGCGCGTAAAGCTCACCGATGCGCACCTGCAAATAGAGGTTGTCGACTGCGACTTGCGCGAAGCTCTTCCGCAGGCCCACGACGTCGAGCGCGAGTTCGCTCACCTTGCGCGACCGGACTGCGGTGCTGTGGAGGTAGCGAGCCCCGTTGCCGCGAGGAGCCAGCGTGCGGCCTCGGCCGGGGTGCGCTTGTCGGCGTCACGGTCGACCATGAGATTTGCCTGACGCATCGGACCGATGGCGATACAACCGATCAGCGGCTGCAGCGCGGCGCGCAGCTGCTGGTCGCCGGCTTGGCGCGGCGCAAGCAGCAGCAGCGCGTCATAGCTCGGCAACGCGCCACGCGGGTCGGGCAGCGTCACCAGATCGAGCGCCGCGATGCGTCCGTCGGAGGAGAAAGCGGAGATCACATCGGCGCTCCCGTCAGCGACCGCCCGGTAAATGAAGGTCGGGCTATAGGCGCGCGCGCTCGCGAAACGCAAACCGTAGCTATCTGCGACGCTGCGCCATTCGGGGCGGCTGAGGAACTCGAGGTCGGTGGCAAGCCGGAGCCGCGGCGCAACTGATGCGAGATCATTGAGGGTGCGGATGCCGAGCGCAGCCGCCCGCTCGCGGCGCATCGCCAATGCATAGGCGTTTTCGAAACCGAGCGCGCCGAGCACGACGACGCCGTCGCGGGCGTGCAGTTGCGTCGTAAGCTGCGCGCGCATCGCCGCGGCTGAAGGGATGTCGGTGCGCCCCAGCACGTTCGCCCATAGTGTCCCGCTATAGTCGACGTAGACGTCGATATCGCCCGCCGCGAGCGCGCGGTAGGCGACCGCCGAGCCGAGGTCGTCGCGGCGCGCGGTCGCCAGCCCGGCGGCGTGCAGCCGGTCCTCGATGACGCCGGCGAGAATATACTGCTCCGAGAAATTCTTCGCGCCGATGACGATCGGGCGTCTGCTCGCCTGGCCAGCAGGGCGCAACGGGGCTGGCCATAGCGCCACCATCAGCGCCACCGCCGTCAGCCCGAGCGCCAGCCACAGCCGCCAGCCCTGCCGCCGCGCGACGCCGATCGCGACTATCGCGAGCAGCCCGTCCGCCGCCAGTGCCAGCAGCGCCGCCGCGCCGCAGCCGACCAGCACACGCGTCCAGTTTTCGGTTTGCAGCCCCGAGAAGATCAGATTGCCAAGGCACGCCTGGCCGACAGTGGTGGCGAGCGTCGCGGTGCCGATCGTCCACACCGCGGCGGTGCGGATACCGGCTAGCATCACTGGCGCGCCGAGCGGCAGCTCGACCAACCACAGCCGCTGCGACGGCGTCATGCCAAGACCATCGGCCGCCTCGATGATGCCGGGGTCGAGGCCGTCGAGCGCGGCGACGCCGTTGCGCACGATCGGCAGCAGCGCATACAGGCTGAGTGCGATCAGCGCCGGCAGGAAGCCGAGCGCCGGGATTGCCAGCCCGGTCAGCCGCCCCGTCCCGAGCAGCAGCGGATAGAACAGCGCCAGCAGCGCCAGTGTCGGTATCGTCTGGATCAGCCCGATCAGCGCCAGCAGCGGCGTCCGAGCGGCTCGCGAGCGCGCAGCCCACAGCGCCAGCGGCGCGCCGACGACGACACCCGCCGCCAGCGCCGCCGCGCTCAGCGCCAGATGCGCGCGCAGCAGATCGGGCAGCTCGCCGAGCGCCTCACTGAGTGCAGGCGTCATGCCGCCCCGAGTTCGCGCAAGCGCGCCGCCTGCCGCCGCGGGACCGCGAGCAGCGCGGCCACCTCCGCGTCGGGGTGCCCGGCCGCCAGCTCGGCGGGCAAAGCGTCGGCGCGGATGCGTCCGCCGCCGAGCACGACGACGCGGTCGGCGAGTAGCAGCGCCTCGGTCATGTCGTGCGTCACCATCACCGTGGTCAGGCCGAGTTCGTCGTGGAGCGCGCGGTACGCAAGCCCGAGGTCGTTGCGCGTCACCGGATCGAGCGCGCCAAACGGCTCGTCCATCAGCATGATCGCCGGATGGGCGGCGAGCGCACGCGCGATACCGACGCGCTGCGCCTGACCGCCGGACAATGTCGCAGGCAGGCGGGCTGCAAGCCCGCCGGGCAGCGCCACCAGTGCGAGCAGTTCGGCAACGCGGTTATCGCGCTCGCTCCGGGGCTGGCCGAGCAGGCGCGGCACGATCCAGATGTTCTCGGCGATGGTCAGGTGCGGGAACAGCCCGATGCCCTGGAAAACATAGCCGATGCGGCGGCGTAGCGCGGCGACGGGTTGCACCGCGATGTCCTCGCCCGCGATCGAAATATTGCCGCTATCCGGCGTTACCAACCCGCTAATCGATTTCAATAGTGTCGTCTTGCCCGATCCCGAACTGCCGACCAGCGCGACGAAGCTGCCCGCCGCGATTGCGATACTGACATCATCGAGCGCCGTGGTCCCCTCGAAGCGCCGCGTCACCCGGTCGAGCTCGATCTGCGCGGTGCTCATGCGGCTGCTTTCGCTTGATCCGCTTTAGCGACCTGCCCGAGCAATGTCGCCGCGCTTACCGCGGCGGCGAGCGCCAACGCCGCACCGACCAGCGCCGCGCCGTGGAACGCCGTGACCAGCGCCGCCCCCCGCGCCGCCAGCACGCTGCCCAGCAGCGCGGTGACGATAAGCCCGCCACCGCGCGCCGCTGCGCTGTTGAATCCCGACGCGATACCGGTGTGCCGCGCGTCGACCGAGGCGAGCACGGCGGTCGTCAACGGTGCCGCCGACGTTGCCAGCCCCGCCGCGACCGCCAGCACCGCGGGCAGCACCTGCGTCCAATAGTGCGCCGGAGCCTCGACCCGCCGGAGCAGCAGCATGCCGCTGGCGACGATCAACGGCCCGATGGTCAGCGGCAGCCGCGAGCCGATCTGCGCCGCCAGCCGCCCCATTCGCCGCGACAGCAGCGCGATCACCAGCGGAAACGGCAGCAGCGCTGCACCCGCTCCCGACGCCGAATAGCCGCCGCCGATCAGGACGTACGGCAGCAGCACCGTCAGTCCGCCAAGTGCGCCGTACAGCATCACCGTGCACAGCGTCAGCCCGACGAAGGCGCGCGAGCCGAACAGCGCCAGCGGCAGCATCGCCTGGTCGCCGCGCCGCGCCTCAGCCCACGCGAACGCCGCGAGCAGCACGACACCCGCGCCGACCGCCGCGAGCGCTTCGGGCGACGCCGCGCGCGGGCCCGCGGCAATGGTCAGCCCCCACGTCAGCGCGCCGAGCCCGGACGTGGCGAGCAGCGCCCCGGGCACATCGGGGGCAGGACGGGCGGCATCACCACTATCGGTGACATAAC
>JAYTHJ010000014.1:0-2100 GCA_043732725.1 Sphingomonadaceae bacterium
GTCTGATCCGAAGCGCTCGCCGGCTCCGACGGCTTTTCGGCAAAGCGGTTTGCGAGCCCATGGTATAGCCGCTCGGGACACACCCAGTTGGCAGCGAAATCGGCGACGATCGCGGCGAGGAATAACGGCAGCAGCAGCCCGCGGTTGGCGGTCATCTCGGAGACGATGATCACCCCGGTCAGCGGCGCGCGGACGACACCGACGAAATAGGCGACCATACCGATGACGACGATCGCCGGCCCCTGATCGGCCGGGAAGGGCATCGCGAGCAGGCCGCCAAATCCGGCACCGGTCGCGAGCGACGGCGCGAAAATACCGCCCGGCAGCCCTGACAGCCCGGTCAGCAAGGTGCTGACCAGCTTCGCCGGCGCGAACCATGGCGGCTGAACGCCGCCTTCGATCAACGTGCGCGCCGCCGCGTATCCCGTTCCCCACGTCAAGCCGCCGCTGGCAACACCGATCAGCGCCACGCCGATGCCGCACACCAGCGCCACCACGATCGGACGCGACGCTAATTTACGGTGGTCGCGAAGCCAGCGCGATACTTCGAGGAAAGCGCGCGAGAACAGACCACCCGCGATACCGCCGATAACGCCAGCGACCGGGGCGATCAGCAGGGCCGGACCCGTCGCCAGCGCCGCGTGGACGACGCCGAAGTAAACATAGTCGCCGGTGATCGACTGGCTGACCAATCCCGCTGCGACGACCCCGCCCATGACCAGCACCGCGAGGCGCTGTTCGTAGGCGGCAGCGAGTTCCTCGATGGCGAAGGCGACGCCGGCGAGCGGCGCGTTGAAGGCGCCCGCGACGCCGGCCGCGCCGCCCGCGATCAACACCCCCGACGTCAGCGGGACCCGAAACAACCGGTGGGTCATGACCATCAGCGCCGCACCGATCTGCACCGTCGGCCCCTCGCGCCCGACCGACGCGCCGGCCATCAGCCCGCCGAGCGTCAGCAGAAGCTTGGCGACCGCGGTACGCATCGACATCAGACCGCGCCCGGTCAGGTTCTCGACGTCGCGCGCCACCGCAATGACCTGTGGAATACCCGAACCAGCGGCACCAGGCGCGAACCGGCGCGTCAGATAGGCGAGGACCGCGAACAGCAACGGCGTCACCAGCAGCGACGTCAGGATTTCTCGCTGCATAAAGCCGCCGAGCCGCTTTTGAACCGCGTCGGCGGCAGCAGCGAAGCCTACTGCGGCGAAGCCAATCAGCACCGCTCCGACGCCTGCGGCGGTACGGCTACGCCAGACGGGGCCGAGCGCGGCGACCCATATAGCCTGGATTTCGGACTTGGTGGTACGGTCCATCCGCCCCGGTAGCAGACAATGAAGGCGCGCACACCCCGGCGCGAACCAACGGTGCAAAAGCTGGTCCGGCTGGTCACCATGATGCCGTAAGCTGGCCGATCGATGAGGACGCTCCACCGCGAGCTGGCAGCACCCGCTGTCCGCCAGCCGCTCGGCCGTTATGTGTCCAACCCGGTCGTTCAAACTGCGAGAATTGCTTGAAGCCGCGCTTGCGAGTTGCGACTGCAGTCATGCTATGTGTTGTCCACAATTTGCATAGGATGAGTACAGCGTCGATGTCGAACCGACTTGCACCACGTTGGCTTAGCTCCACTGCATTGACGGCGAGCGCCGTCATCGTCGTCGCAATATGCGCCACCGCGGGCCTCGCGACTGGTGCTGCGGCACAGCCTTCGACGCTGGTGCTGTATAAGGCTTTGGCGCTGGCCCCCGATGGCACGCGGCTGGCAACCATCGACAGTGCCGAGGCGGAGGACACCGCGGTTCTCGAAACTCATGGCAACGTTGTCGTGCGCGACGCGCGAACGGGGGCGGTGATTGCCAGTTACGACCCGTGCGTGACGTGCAGCTATGCCGGGACGAGCTGGTCGCCCGACGGCAGCGCGGTGGCGTTCGTCGCCTCCGACAGCGCCGCCGGAACCGCAACGCTCATGGTGGCTTCGGGTGCTGCTAACGCCGGAGTCGGTAGTGGCGGGGCTGCCAACGCCGCCGGGTTGATCCGCACACTCGCCGTCGTTCGCGGTGTCGCCCAAACACCCCGCTGGGCGCCTGACGGTCGCCGCATCGC
>JAYTHJ010000015.1:0-2096 GCA_043732725.1 Sphingomonadaceae bacterium
CGTCGTCGTCACCAGATAATGGTCCGAGGTGAAGCCCATGCCGGGGCCGACCGCGACGCGCGCGGCGCTGAAGTCGGCAGGCGTCAGGAAGCCCGGCCCGGCGCGGCGCTCGATCAGCACGCGCGCCGCCACCGGATCACCGAGCAACAACCCGAGCAACGACTCGTCGACGGTGTTAACGTTGATCGTCGTCGCTCCGGGCAGCGCGGTCAGGTACGGCGCGATCGTCGCCAGCGTTGCCGCATCGATCCCGGCGCGGCGCAGCTCGCTGAGCTGCTGGATCGGACCGGCCTCGCGCAGAAAGCTGGTCAGCGCCGCCGCACTGCCGACCGGCAGCTTGAGGGCCGCCTCGACGCGCGCCGCGGTCGCATCGGCAATCGCTCCGCCCGCGATCAGGCTGTTGACGTTGAAGCGTGCCTGCGCATCCTCGACCGACAGGCTGAAGCGGCCGCCGGTGATCGCTACGTCACGCTGCGCCACCGCCGCCCAAGGCTCTTTATAGTGATCGGTCAGCGGTGCCGCGATCATGTCGCGGCGCAGCGCGGCGATCGCCGACAGCTCGCCGCCGCGCGCCGCCGCAAGCGCCGTCGCCGCCTCGCGAAAGCGCAAGCCTCGTTCGATCCCGGCATCCTGCGCGCCGGTCATCGTCAGCAGCACCGCAGCGGCAAACGCGATCAGCGCGAAGACGTTGAGCAGGATCATTGTGCGCTAATGGCTGTCACCGGCTGCCCGGCACCGCCCTGCCCGGCTGGCCGCTGGCGGTCGCTGGTCGCGGCTCCCGCCTGCTCCGGCAGGATCAGCCGCGGCGGCGGCAGCGCCGGACGCAGCGGCAGCACGACAACGCGCCGCAAGCTGCGTGGCGGCATTCCAACTGGCCCGGCGAGCTCCAGGTCGAGCGCGATGGCCGCAGGCCACACTTGCGTTTGTTCAACCGTCGGCGGCCAGCGCTCGCTCCAGCCTTTGCCGCGAACGTAATATTGCCAGCGCACCTCGCCGACGCCGCCGAGCAGCGGCTGAACCTGCGCGCCGTGGTCGAGAACACGCTGCAGGACGCCATCACTGAGCGCATAACGCAGCGCGCGCGGCCCCGCCGGGGTGCGCCGCGCGAACTCGACGCTGGTTGCGGTAGCTATAAGCGGCGCGTTCGCCATCGCGCCGAAATCATCGGCGAGGACGAACATCGCGCGTTGCTCGTCGGCAAGCCGCTCGAGCCGTCCCTGCGTGCCGCGCTGGACCCGAAGTACGCTGCCGAGCAGCGTCACTCCAGCAAGTGCGATCAGCGCGAACAGCGCCAGCGCGACGATGACCTCGATTAGGGTGAAACCGTGTTCGGAAGCACAGCCGGGCTTACCCAACGGGATCGTCCCGGCGGCGGAGCGACGGCAGTGAAATGGCGGAATAGTCCGGGCTGTAGCACCGTTGGTTCCCAGCGAGCGCCGGGATAACAACAGAAAGCTCATCCGCCCTGGCTGCGCTCGACGATGCGCAAGCCGCCTCCTTCGACAACCATCACCGCCAATTCCCGTGCGGCGCTGCCATCGCGGTTGAAACGGACGTTTCCGGTGACGCCGTTGAACCCCGAAGATGCAAGCAGTCCGTCGCGGTCGACGTGCCCGGCGCGGTGCAGCATGCGCGCAATGTCGACGGCGTCGTACGCCAGCCCGGCGATCACCCCCGGCATGTTGCCGTATTTGGTCTCGAAGCTGCGCGCAAAGTCGGCGAAGCGCTCCGGGTCGGGCGCGGCCAGCCACGCGCCATCGAGCGCGGCGAGACTGCGCGACGGCGAATCGGCGGCTTGCAGCGTCGCCAGCAGCTGCACGCCCGCGGCACTGAACTCGCGCGCCGCCGCACCAAGCAGCGGCCCGCCGCCGCTAACCAGCACCGCATCGGGCAGCGGCTCACTGCGCCAGTTCGCCGGCGTCGCCGGGATCAAATCGATCTCGAGATCCCCAGCGATTTGCCGCGCCGCGGCGGCCGCCTGCGTGCCCCAGCCGCTTGGATCGGCGATGACCGCAACCCGGCGCACGCCGCGCGTCCGGGCATAGCTCAGCACCGCTTCGACCGCCTGCGCCGCGGTGATGCCGAACAGATACGCC
>JAYTHJ010000016.1:0-7201 GCA_043732725.1 Sphingomonadaceae bacterium
GGCCAGGGTATCGTATTCCGCGCCGAAGTCACTCTCGGTGTGGGTGAGGCGGGCGATGCGTCCATCGATGCCGTCCATCACCATCGCCACAAAGATCGCGACGGCGGCGGCCTCGAAGCGTCCGTTCATGCCCGCAACGATGGCGTAAAACCCCGCGAATAATCCGGCGGTGGTAAACAAATTGGGCAGCAGATAAATGCCGCGCCGACGACGCAGCCCGCGTGCGTCCTCGTGCTCCCTTCCGTTATGATTATCTTCGGGCACGGGGCCAGGCTTCAATTACGCGACTTGTCCACCAGCCGGTTGGCCTTGATCCACGGCATCATGCTGCGCAGCTTCTCGCCCACCACTTCGATCTGATGCTCGCGCGTGAGGCGTCTGGTCGCCTTCATCACCGGCGCGCCGGCCTGATTTTCCAGAATGAACTCGCGCGCAAATGCGCCACTTTGAATCTCGCTCAGGATTTTCTTCATCTCGCGCTTGGTCTCAGCGGTGACGATGCGCGGGCCGCGCGTCATGTCGCCATATTCCGCAGTATTGGAAATGGAATAGCGCATGTCGGCGATGCCGCCTTCATACATCAGATCCACGATCAGCTTCAGCTCGTGCAAGCATTCGAAGTAGGCCATCTCCGGCGCGTAACCGGCCTCGACCAGGGTCTCGAAGCCGCCCTTGTTGAGTTCCACCAGCCCGCCGCACAGCACGACCTGCTCGCCGAACAGGTCGGTCTCGCATTCCTCCTTGAACGTGGTCTCGATGATCCCCGCCCGCCCGCCACCGATGGCGCTGGCATAGGACAGCGCGATCTCCAGCGCGTTGCCGCTGGGGTTCTGCGACACCGCGACCAGGCAGGGCACGCCGCCGCCCCGCTGATATTCGCTGCGCACCGTATGGCCCGGGCCCTTCGGCGCGATCATGAACACGTCGATATCCGAGCGTGGTTCGATGAGTTGAAAGTGAATGTTGAGTCCATGCGCGAACGCCAGCGCCGCGCCGGCCTTCATATTGGGCGCGAGGTCGTCGGCGTAGATGCCCGCCTGATGTTCGTCGGGGGCAAGCACCATGATGACGTCGGCGTGTGTCGCGGCGGCGGCGTTGCTCATCACCGTGAAACCCGCCGCCTCGGCCTTGGCCGCGGTCTTCGAGCCCGGGCGTAGCGCGACAGCGACTTCGGCGACGCCCGAATCGCGCAGGTTCTGCGCATGCGCATGGCCTTGGCTGCCATAGCCGATAATGGCTATCCGCTTGCCCTTGACGAGCGCCAGATCGGCATCGGAGTCGTAGTAAACGCGCATTCTATTCCTATCGGCTGGTCAATTGGTCGAGGTATCGGTCAATGCTTTTGCGATGGCGGCGAGGTAGACTGTCCGCGCTGCGGTCAATCGCGCAGTGCATGCGGGTGCGGTGACGGAGCTACCCAGCGCTCCATATTGCGCCCTGTCGTAAAACGCTTGGCAAACCTTGGTCTTGAAGGTGATCCATCCGCGCTGGTCGGCAAGTAGTGTCGAGCCGGTTGCAGCCTTGCTCCCACCAGCAGCAACCAGAGCGCGCCGCCAAGCAGCAGCGAGCGCATCGTCCTCTCGCTTTATCCACGCTGTTGAACAGCCTGTCATATCCAACGTGGTATTAGCTTTCTTTAGGCAGGTGTCGGCGCTGTTGTCAGCCCGCGCCGCGCTGCCGAAAACCAGAAGAACGCCGCCTGCCAATATCGCTGTGTACACGTATTTCATACCGCCTCGAAGCCCCGCGCGATCGCGGCGACCCCGGTGCGCGCCACTTCGATTAGCCCGACCTCGCGCATCAGCCCGATGAAGCTGTCGACCTTCTCGGTTGAGCCGCTGATCTCGAAGACGAAGCTGCGCGTCGTCGTATCCACCACCCGCGCGCGAAACACGTCGGCGAGCCGCAGCGCCTCGACGCGCTTGTCGCCCGCGCCAGCGACCTTGACCAGCGCCATCTCTCGCTCGACGTGCGGGCCCAATGCCGTCAGGTCGAGCACCCGGTGTACCGGCACCAGCCGGTCGAGCTGCGCGATGATCTGCTCGATCATCGCTGGCGGCCCGGCGGTGACGACGGTAATCCGGCTGGTCGCATGATCGCCCGACACATCGGCGACGGTCAGCGATTCGATGTTGTACCCGCGCGCCGAGAATAGCCCGACGATACGTGCCAGAACGCCGGCCTCGTTATCGACGAGGATGGACAGCGTGTGGCGTTCAGCGGGGACGGGTTTTATTTCCCCTCTCCCACTTGGGGAAAGGGCGGGGCCCATGCCTTTGTATGGGAGGGTGAGGCTACTCGTCGCCCGCCCTCACCCTCGCACGCGTGAAGGACGCGCGGGTCTCTCCTTCTCCCCGGATGGGAGAGGAAAAGAAGCGCAACTCCGCTCACACCAACGCCTGCGCGTCTTCGTCTGTCGCCGCCTTACAGTCGCCGCCCTCGAGCATCATCTCGGTATGCGACGCCCCGCTGGCGATCATCGGGAAGCAGTTCGCCAGTTGCGTCACACGGCAGTCGACCATCACCGGGCCGTCGTGCGCAAGCATCGCGGCGATGGCGTCGTCGAGCCGGTCGGCTGTCTCAATGCGGAGGCCCATCCAGCCATACGCTTCGGCGAGTTTGACGAAGTCGGGTAGCGCGTCCGAGTAGCTCTCCGAATAGCGCGAGCCGTGGTTGAGCTCCTGCCACTGGCGGACCATGCCCATATACTGATTGTTGATGATGAACACTTTCACCGGCAGCCGGTATTGCGTCGCCGTGCCGAGTTCCTGAATGTTCATCTGGATCGATGCCTCGCCGGCGATGTCGATGACCAGTGCGCCGGGATTGCCGAGCTGCGCGCCGATCGCGGCGGGGAGCCCGTAGCCCATCGTGCCGAGGCCGCCGCTGGTCAGCCACTTGTTCGGCGCGTCGAAGCCGAAGTGCTGCGCCGCCCACATCTGATGTTGGCCGACTTCGGTCGAGATAATCGGCTGGCGCTGGTGCGTCGCCGCCCACAGCCGCTTGATCGCATGCTGCGGCAGGATCGCTTGCCCCTCCTGCTTGAAGCCGAAGCTGTCGCGCGCTCGCCAGCCGTCGATCTTTGCCCACCAAGCTTTGAGGTCGGCGGCGCGGTGCCCGCGGGCGCGCCAGACCTTGATCATGTCCTCGAGCACATGCCCGGCATCGCCGACGATGCCGAGGTCGACTCGGACAATTTTGTTGATCGACGAGCGGTCGATATCGACGTGGATCTTGCGGCTGCCCGGCGAGAACGCGTCGAGGCGCCCGGTGACGCGGTCGTCGAAGCGCGCGCCAAAGCAGACCATCAGGTCACACTCGTTCATCGCCATATTGGCCTGATAGCTGCCGTGCATCCCGAGCATGCCGAGGAACTGCGGATGCTGGTCGGGCAGGGTGCCCAGGCCCATCAGCGTCGAGGTCACCGGCGCGCCGCTCAGCCGCGCCAGCTCGCGCAGCATCTGCGACGCGGCTGGCCCAGCGTTGATGATGCCGCCGCCGGTGTACAGCACCGGGCGCTCGGCCGCCGCCAGCATTTCAACCGCGGCCTCGATCGCGGCGAGGACGCCCTTCAATTGCGGCTGATAGGTCTTGTGGCTGATCGCGCCCGGCTTGGCGTAGCGGCAACGTGCGACCTGAACGTCCTTGGGAATATCGACCACGACCGGGCCGGGCCGGCCGCTGGTGGCGATGTGAAACGCCTCGTGCATGACATCGCCGAGCTTGGCGGTGTCCTTGACCAGATAGTTGTGCTTCGAACAGTGGCGCGTGATGCCGACCGTGTCGCATTCCTGGAACGCGTCGGAGCCGATCAGGTGCGTCGGCACCTGGCCGGTGAGCACGACGATGGGAATTGAGTCCATCATCGCGTCGGCGATGCCGGTGACGGCGTTGGTCGCGCCGGGACCGCTGGTCACCAGCACGACACCGGGCTTGCCGGTCGACCGCGCATAGCCTTCGGCGGCATGCACTGCACCGGCTTCGTGGCGGACGAGGATATGGCGGATGCGGCGCTGATGGAATAGCGCGTCGTAGATCGGCAGCACCGCGCCGCCCGGATAGCCGAAGACGATCTCGACGCCGAGATCGGTCAGTGCCTGAACGACGATTTCAGCTCCGGTCAGATCACGATTGGTCACGACAGTCTCGCTTCTTTCAGACAAGGGGTGACTTAATGACATAAAATTGCGTTGTCAACGATCAGAAAGCAAGATTACATCTTAAGTTTCTTCGGAGTGGGAATTGGCAGCTCGCGGGCCGTCGGCGCGATCAGCTCGGCCAGCCATACGGCGTTGTCGATCTGCTCATCGATGAGGAGGCAAGGCTTCGCACCGGGGTAAGGCGATGCTTCGCCGACATCGCGGGCGAGCGCCCGCCCGCCGGTCGTGAGCTTGACGAACAACTCGCCGTCGCCGATCAGCGCGACCAGTCTGCTGTCGCAGTACAGGCGGTGGCCGCCGCACATGGCGCGCGCCGTAATCGCACCGGCTCCGGCGGCCTGGTGGCAGACATGGTCGACGAAGCTCGGCGTGGCTGTCATGGTATGGCTATGGCCGTTTCGCCGTCGTCCGTCATCTCGCAAAGGCTTGGCCGCTCCCAATCGGGCGTCTGATTACGAAACCACGTCTGCTGGCGCTTGGCGTAATGGCGAGTCTCGGCGAGTGCCGTCGCAGTCGCTGCCGCCAGCGTCGCCGTCCCCGCCAGCACGGCCAATAGTGGCGGCACCCCGAGCGCCTTCATCACCGGCAGGCTGGGCGCGAGCCGACGCGCCGCGAGCGCCTCGACTTCGGCGAGCGCACCGGTGGCCAGCATCGCCGCAAACCGCGCTTCGATCCGCGCGTGGAGTGCGGGCCGCAGCCGGTCGGCGACGATGCCCCGCACCGCCATCGTGGTGGCAAGTCCGCCGGTAGCCGCCGCCTGCCAGTCCGTCAACGCATGGCCGGTCGAGCGAACCACTTCGAGTGCACGCATAACCCGCTGGCGGTCTGCGGGAGCCAGTCGCGCCGCGGCGGCTGCATCTTCGCGCCGGAGCCCAGCATGTGCTGCCGCGGCGGTCAACGCGCGGACCTTGGCGCGGATCTCGGGATCGATCGGCGGCACCGGCGCGATGCCGTCGAGCAGCGTCCGGATGTACATGCCGCTGCCGCCGCAGACGATCGGCAGGCGGTCCGCCGCCAGCGCGGCGGCGATCTCGGCGCGCGCCAGTTCGGCCCAGCGTGCCGCGTTACAGGCTTCGGCGCCATCGATGATGCCATACAGCCGGTGCGGGATACGGACGAGGTCGGCGTCGCTCGGACGCGCGCTCAAGATGCGCAGGTCGGCGTAGAACTGGCTGGCGTCGGCGTTGATGATCGTGCCGCGGTGGCGCTCGGCGAGATCGAGCGCCAGCGCCGACTTGCCCGCAGCGGTCGGTCCCGCAATAACCACCAGCGGCGGCCGGGCGGGCTGCGATCGATCAGTGAAAGAAATCTTGGATGCCCTTGCCATGTTGATCGCGACGCTGATTGCTGCCGGCCGCTTGTCACAGGCCGACGCCGATGCGGCAAGCGACGTGCTAAGTAGCGTCGGGGCCGAGCCAGGGCAGGGAGCGTGGCTAGACCGCGGCGACGCCTACGACCTGCCGTTCAGCGGTGACCGCATGCTGGCGAGAGCGGCAATCGAAGCGGCACTGCCCGCGGTTGACGTCATCGTTCAGCCGCTAGCGCACCGCGTCAAGCGGCTGCTCATCGCCGACATGGATTCGACGTTGATCGAGTGCGAGTGCATCGACGAACTGGCCGATTACGCTGGGATCAAGCGGCAGGTCGCCGCGATCACCGATGCGGCGATGCATGGCGAGCTCGACTTCGTCGCGGCGCTCGACGCCCGGGTGGCGTTGCTCGGCGGCATGGACGCCGTCGTGCTCGACCAATGTCGCCGCGAGCGCATACGATTGATGCCGGGAGCGCGTGAAATGGTCGCGACGATGCGAGCCAACGGCGCGCGGGCGGTGCTGGTGTCGGGCGGCTTCACCGCCTTCGCCGGGCCAGTCGGGACCGAACTCGGCTTCGACCGGGTGGTGGCGAACACACTGCTAGTCGAAGGCGGCAAGCTGACCGGAGCCGTGGCGCGCCCGGTCGTCGACGGCGCGATCAAGCTTGCCGAACTGCGCGCGGGTGGGGTAGCGCTCGCTTACTGCCTCGCGGTGGGCGACGGCGCGAACGACATCCCGATGCTGTGCGCGGCGGGTCTGGGCGTCGCTTATCGCGCCAAGCCCGCAACGGTCGCCGCCGCCCCGGCCGCGGTCCGTCACGGCGACCTCACCGCGCTGTTGTGGGCGCAGGGCTATCCGCGCGCGACGTGGGTTGGCGGCGCAAGCTGATCGCCGTCCCAGCCGGCTTCGATGCGAGCCAGGCACTGCTACGCAAGCGACCGTTCATCGCGTGAAGCTTATAGAGGAGGTTATTCAGTGTCGAAGGCCGAGCCAGACTGCAATGGCGATATTTGAGTCCTTCAACCGCGAGCGCCTGATAGCTGCCGTCGCGACGGTCGCGCTCGAGGCGGTGCTCGTCTATGGGTTGATCGTCGGGCTGTCGGGCACGCTGCCGGCGAAGATCGAGTCGAGCATGAAGCTGTTCGACGTCGCTCCCGTACCGCCGCCCGCGCCCGAAAAGGTCGTGGCGCACCCCCATCGCGCTAAGGCCACCGGCCGCGCTGCGCCGCCCGCGCTCAAGGCCAAGGCCGCTGCGATCATCGCGCCGCCGCCGGTGGTGCCACCGCAAAGGCCGCCGCCGGTGCTCGCCTCGCTCACCGCCGGACCGGGCGCGGACGCGCATGCCGGAGCTGCGCCGACGCCCAGTCCGGGCAGCGGCGCAGGCGGGCAGGGTAACGGCGCCGGCAGCGGTGCCACCGGCGACGGTGACGGCGACGGTGGCACGCCATCGGTGCTGATCGGCGGACGGCTGCGCGACTCGGACTATCCGCGCGCCGCGTATGCAGCGGGGATCGGCGGGACGGTCTCGATCCGCTTCATCGTCGGCGTCAACGGCCGCGTCACCGCCTGCCGCGTCGAGCAGTCGAGCGGCAACGCCGACCTCGACGAGGCAACCTGCCGTCTGATCATGCAGCGCCACCGCTACCGCGCCGCCACCGACGCCAGCGGCCGCAAGGTTCCCGAAGTGTGGACCGGCGACCACGTCTGGGCAGTCCGCCGCGACGCGCG
>JAYTHJ010000017.1:0-7183 GCA_043732725.1 Sphingomonadaceae bacterium
GCCCGAGCTCGACGGCAAGATGCTCCAGCCCCTACAGGCGTTCGGGATCAAGGCGATGTCGATCGGCTTTCTGGTCGGCGAAGAGGAGGCGATGATCTGGCGCGGCCCGATGGTGATGTCGGCGCTCACGCAAATGCTGCGCGAGGTCGAGTGGGGCACGCTCGACGTGATGATCGTGGACATGCCGCCCGGCACCGGCGACGCCCAGCTCACCATGGCGCAGCAGGTGCCGCTGAAGGGCGCGGTGATTGTCTCGACGCCGCAGGATCTGGCGCTGATCGACGCGCGCCGCGCCATCGCGATGTTCGGCCAGGTCGGTGTGCCGGTACTCGGCATCGTCGAGAACATGAGCTATTTTGCCTGCTCGCACTGCGGCGAGCGCAGCGACATCTTCGGCCACGGCGGCGCGCAGGCTACCGCTGCCACGCTCGGCGTCGCTTTCCTGGGAGCGCTCCCGCTCGACGGTGCGTTGCGCGCCGCTTCGGATGCGGGGACCCCGCCCGCGGCTGGCAACGGTCCGCAAGCCGACGTATTCGCGGTGCTGGCCGAGCGCGTCGCGCAAAGTGTCAATATCTAACCTGCGCCGGTACCGAAGGAGCTTGTTATGCCGATCACCAGTGACGATGCGATCCGCGCCCTACTGAGCGAGTCCCGCATCGTTGCGCTGGTTGGCATCTCGGACAGCCCGCTGCGGCCGAGTAATCAGGTCATGGCGGCGCTGCAGGAGCACGGCTACCGCGTCTACCCGGTAAACCCGCGTATCACCGGCGAGCATATCCACGGCGAATACGTCTGGCGCGAACTGGCGCAGATCGGCGAGGCGATCGACATCGTCGACGTTTTCCGGCGCGCCGAGGCAGTCGACGAGGTCGTCGACCAGGCGATTGCGGTGCGCGCGAAGGCCGTGTGGATGCAGCTGGGTATCGTCAACGAGGTAGCCGCAGCGCGCGCCGAAGCGGCGGGGCTGATCGTGGTCATGGACCGCTGCACCAAGGTCGAGCTGAAGCGATTGGACGTGGCTAAGATGTCAGACGAATAGAAGCCATCGCAGTCGGGGACAGGGGTGGAACCCCGCCGCTCCCGCCGCTATCGTCTCCCCACTCATGGACATCTATCTCCCGATCGCCGAAATCTCGGTCAACGCCGCGGTTATCGTCCTGCTCGGCGCCGCCGTCGGCTTTCTGTCGGGGATGTTCGGGGTTGGCGGCGGTTTCCTGACGACGCCGCTGCTGATCTTCTACGGTATCCCGCCCGCGGTCGCGGTGGCGTCGGCGGCGACGCAGATCACCGGCGCGAGCGTCTCGGGAGCGCTCGCTTACTGGCGGCGCGGCGGCGTCGACGTGACGATGGGCGCGGTCCTGGTCGCCGGCGGTATGGTCGGGGCCGGGCTCGGCTCGTTCCTGTTCCGCTGGCTGGAGCGGCTCGGACAGATCGATGTGACGATCAACCTGATCTACGTCGTCCTTCTCGGCACCGTCGGCGGACTGATGCTGTATGAGGCATCGATAGCACTGCGGCGGCAGGCGCGCGGCACCCGGCGTCCGGCCCGGCTGCATCGGCACAACAAATACGTCGCGGCACTCCCCGGCAAGATGCGCTTTTATAAGTCGGGGCTGTATATTTCGCCGCTGGCGCCGCTGCTGCTCGGCCTTTCGGTCGGGGTGCTAACGGTCGTCGGCATCGGCGGCGGCTTCATCCTCGTGCCGGCGATGATTTTCCTGCTCGGCATGTCGACCAATACCGTCGTCGGCACGTCGCTGTTCCAGGTCATCTTCGTCACCGCGACAGCGACACTGCTGCACGCGGTGCAGTCGCAGACGGTCGATATCGTGCTTGCCATCCTGCTGCTGTCGGGCGGCGTCCTTGGCGCGCAGTTCGGCGTCCGCGTCGCGCAGAAAGTTTCGCCAGAGCGGTTGCGGCTGCTGCTGGCATTGCTCGTCCTCGGAGTCGCCGTGCGGCTTGCGATCGGGCTGACGCTACGCCCGGCCGACCTCTACACGGTCTTCAGCGGGTGAAGTGGCCGGCGGCGCTGCTGGCGCTGGTCTGGCTGCTATGCACCGGGGCCGCGCCGGTACGGCTGATCACCAACGTCAGCCAGAACCGCGTCGACATTATCTACACCTTCAAGGGGGCCGAGCTGCTGGTCTTCGGCGCGATCGAATACCCGCCCGGCACCGTTCCCGACGAGAAGCCCGGCCTCGCCATCGTCGTCCGCGGTCCTGCGGTGCCGATCACGCTGCGCAAGAAGGCGCGGGTCGCCGGGGTCTGGATCAACACCGACAGCGTGCGGTTCGAAACCGCGCCGAGTTTCTACAGCGTCGCCACCTCGGCCCCGATCACAGCGCTGGTTGACGAACGCAATGCGGCGATCTGGGAAATCGGGCTCAATTACCTCCAGCTGTCGCCCACCGGTATGGACACGCCCGCGATCGGCAACGCCTTTCAGACCGGGTTAATCGAACTGCGCCGCCGCGCCGGACTGTACGCCGAGCATGAAGGCGCGGTGCACGTCACGCAGAATATCCTGTATCAGGCGCACATCGCGATCCCGTCGGCTGTCCCGGTCGGCGACTATACGGCCGAGATCTACCTGATCCGCAAAGGCAAGGTCATCGCCCGCGCGACCAGCCCGATCTATATCGGCAAGTCGGGCTTCGAGCGCTGGATCTACGTCGCCGCACACCGCCACGGGCTCGAATACGGCCTGAGTGCCATCGCGCTGGCGCTGCTCGCGGGCTGGCTGGCGAGCCTGATCGTCAGGCGCAGCTGAAGCTGGCGCGGTGGACGGTCAGTAGTCGGGCTTGTAAAGGACGCCGCCCTTGATCGTGCTGCCAGCGCTTTGTTGCTGGTCGGCCTTCACCCGCTTGTTAAAGCAGCCCCAAGCGCCCCAAGGGCCGACGGTCGAGCAGGTTGCGTTGCCGCCGGCGTCGAAGTCGAGCAGCGCATTGCGCTCGCGCGAAGTATTCTGCGATGCCCGCGTGCCGTAATCGGAAATATGCGCCGACCCGGTCCGGTAACGCCGGTTCACCTCGCTGTCGCCGCAGACGACGATCTCGTCGGGCGTGCGCTGCTTCGGGCAGCTCAGTGCGGCGGCAACAGCGGCGTGCGGGCGATCCGGGACAGCGGATCGGCGGCACGACCGCCGGCCGAATACAACGCCAGCAAGCTCAGCCAACCCGCCGCCACCACGCGCCGCATAATACACTCCGCTACGTCAGCCTTGCCGCTTTCTCCGCCAGCCCCGATACGCCCTCGCGACGGTCGAGTTCGCCGCGCACGTCGTTCAGCGTCACCCCGGCATCGGCGAGCAGCAGCAGCAGGTGGAACACCGTGTCCGCCGTCTCGCTGATCAGTGCGGTGCGGTCTTCAGCAACGGCGGCGATGACCGTCTCGACCGCTTCCTCGCCGAATTTCTGCGCGAGCTTGAGGCGTCCCTTGGCGCTAATCTTGGCGACATACGACAGCGCCGGATCGCTGCCGCGTTTGGCGAGGATCGCCGCGTACAGTCGGTCGAGCGTGTCCGTCATGCGCGCACCCTGATCCCGGCCGCTGCCATCCGCGCCTTGGCGTCGGCGACGCTCGCCTCGCCGAAGTGGAAGATCGATGCCGCGAGCACGGCGCTGGCGTGGCCGTCGCGGACGCCCGCGACGAGGTCGCCCAGCCCGCCGACGCCGCCGCTCGCTACCACCGGGACCGGAACGGCATCGGCAACAGCGCGGGTCAGTGCGAGGTCATAGCCTTGCCGTGTGCCGTCGCGGTCCATGCTGGTTAGCAGGATTTCGCCCGCACCCGCTTGTGCCGCGGCGACGGCATAGGCGACCGCGTCGAGCCCGGTCGGGGTGCGGCCGCCGTGGGTGAAGACCTCCCAGCGGCCCGGCGATACCGCCTTGGCGTCGACCGCGACGACGATGCATTGATCCCCGAAATGCTGTGCCAGTTCGGCGATTAGCGCCGGGCGCCCGACCGCTGCGGTGTTGACCGCGACCTTGTCGGCGCCGCTGAGCAGCAGCGCGCGTGCATCGTCGACCGAGCGAACGCCACCGCCGACGGTCAGCGGCATGAAGCAGACGTCCGCCGTGCGGCGCACGACGTCGAGAATGGTGCCGCGCGCCTCGTGGCTGGCGGTGATGTCGAGGAAGGTCAGCTCGTCCGCGCCGGCGGCATCATAGGCGCGCGCCGCCTCGACCGGATCGCCGGCATCGCGCAGGCTGACGAAGTTGACGCCCTTGACGACGCGCCCGTTCGCGACATCGAGGCACGGGATGACGCGGACCGACAGCATCTCAGGCCGCCAGCCGCAGCGCGTCGGCTAGGCTCAGCCGACCGTCGTAGAGCGCGCGGCCGCAGATGACGCCCTCGATGCTGACCCCAGCTCCAACATGCGCGCGCAGCTGCACGATGTCGTCGGGCCCGGCGACGCCACCGCTGGCGATCACCGGAATGGTGCAGCCACGTGCCAGCGCGACGGTGGCTTCGATGTTGACGCCGCGAAGCATGCCGTCGCGGCCGACGTCGGTGAACAGCAGCGCCGCGACTCCGGCATCGGCGAAACGGGCGGCGAGATCGGCGACGGTGACGGTCGACACCGCTGCCCAGCCACGGGTCGCAACCATGCCGTCGCGCGCATCGACGGCGACGACGACACGGCCCGGATGGTCGCGGGCGGCGGCGCGGACCAGCGCGGGGTCGTCGAGCGCGGCGGTACCAAGGACGACGCGCGCGACGCCAGCCTCCAGCCAATGATCGATGCGCTCGCGGGTCCGGATGCCGCCGCCGAGCTGGACGCGGCCGGGGAAGGCAGCGACCACCGCGGCGACCGAAGCGCTGTTGACCCCGGCTCCAGCGAACGCGCCGTCGAGGTCGACAACGTGGAGCGCGGTCGCACCTCGCGCAGCGAAGTTGGCTGCCTGTGCGGCAGGGTCGTCGGCGTAGATCGTCGCACGCGCCATATCGCCCTCGGCGAGCCGCACGACCTGCCCGCCCTTAAGGTCGATCGCGGGCCAGATGGTCAGGCGCGGCGTTGCTTCGCTCACGGCCGCCACGCGAGAAACCCGGCAAGAAAGCGCAAGCCGTAGGCTTGGCTCTTCTCGGGATGAAATTGGACGCCGAGCATGTTCGCGCGACCGACGACGCTCGCGAAATCGCCGCCGTGGCCAGTGGTGGCGAGGCAGTGCGCCCGGTCAGCCACATCGAAGCGGTAGCTGTGGACGAAATAACCGGTTCCGGCGAGGTTCGGCAGCACCGGGTGCGGGGCGGTTTCGACCACCTCGTTCCAGCCCATATGCGGAATTTTCAGCGTCGCATCGTTTGGCGTCATCCGGGTCACGGTACCCGGCAGCCAGCCAAGCCCGGCGTGGCTGCCGTGCTCGTGACCTTCATCCGCGAGCAGCTGCATACCGACACACACCCCGAGAAAGGGTACGCCACGCTCGAGCACCGCCTCGCGCAGCGCCAGCTCCAGCCCCGAACGATCACGGAGTGCACCGATACACTGCGCGAACGCCCCGACGCCGGGCAGCATGATACGGCTTGCGGTCGCCACCACTGCCGGATCGCCGCTGACCGTCACCGTGCCGCCCGCGGCCTCGAGAGCCTTCGCCGCCGAACGCAAATTGCCCGCGCCGTAATCGACGACGACGACTGGCTCAGGCAAGCTTACCGCCGCTAAGCTCGCTGTCCGAAGCCGTACCGTTCGCAGCCGAGCCCCCCAGCGTGCCCTTGGTCGAGGGTACCGCATCGAGCTTGCGCGGATCGAGCGTCGCCGCCATGCGCAGCGCCTTCGCCAGCCCCTTGAAGCAGCTTTCGACGATATGGTGATTGTTGACGCCGTACAGCGTCTCAATGTGGAGCGTCAGCCCGGCGCTGCCCGCGAACGCCGCGAAGAACTCCTTGAACAGCTCGGTGTCCATCTCACCGATGCGCGGCTGGGTGAAGCCGCTGCGCCAGACCAGATGCGGCCGCCCTGAGATGTCGAGCGCGACGCGGGTCAGTGTCTCGTCCATCGGGATGTAGGCGTGGCCGTAGCGGGTAATACCGCGCCGGTCGCCGAGCGCCTTCGCCACCGCCTGCCCGAGCGCGATGCCGCTGTCCTCGGTAGTGTGGTGCGCGTCGATATGCAGATCGCCGGCCGCGGTCAGCGCGATATCGATTAGCGAATGCCGCGACAGCTGCTCGAGCATGTGGTCGAGAAAGCCGATGCCGGTGGCGACGCGGTAGACGCCGGTGCCGTCGAGATCGACGGTGACGTCGATTTTGGTCTCGTTGGTGTGACGGCTGATCGTGGCACTACGCATCTTCGCTCCCGGTTAGCGGGTCGATTAAAGCATGGGCGGCGGGGCGGCAAGCTTGCGGCACGGCGCGGGCCGCGGTTATGGTCGCGACCGTAAAAGACACCGAACACGCTGATCGCGATAAGCGGATTGGTTTAGGTTTCGCCTGCCGCACGATAACCTGATAAACCTCGGCCGGCGCGGCGAACTCCGCTTCGCCTGTCGGGAGTCTGCTCTTGCCAAAGCGCCTGAACGCCGCCGTCTTCGTCGCCGTGCTGGCTGTTTCGACTGGTGCCGCGGCAGCGCCCAACCTCGCGATCACCATCTATGCTAACAATACCGCGCTCGTGCAGGACACCCGCGACCTCACGCTCACCGGCGGCCGTCAGAAGCTCGAGTTCGAGAATGTTTCTGCGCAGATCCGCTCCGAGACGGCGTCGCTGACGGCGCGCGACCTCAATATCATCGAGCAGAATTTTGACTTCGATCTGCTGTCGCCCGCCAAAATGATGGAGAAGGCGGTTGGCCACGTCGTCACCATCGTCCGCACCAATCCTGCGACCGGAGCCGAGACGCGCGAGACGGCCGAGGTGCTGGCGACCAACGGCGGCGTCGTGCTGCGCATCGGCAATCGCATCGAGGTGTTGCGCGACGACGGGCTGCCGGTGCGCGTCATCTTCGACAAAATTCCGGAGAATCTGCGCGCCCGCCCGACGCTGTCGATTGTCGTCGATGCCAAGCCGGGCGCACGCACCGGCACGCTGAGTTATCTGACGCCAGGTCTCGGCTGGCGCGCCGACTATGTCGCGCTATTCGACGAGACCGCCGGCAAGATCGACGTCCAGGGCTGGGTAACGCTGACCAACGCCAGCGGCGTCACCTACGACAATGCCGAGACCCTGCTGGTGGCGGGC
>JAYTHJ010000018.1:0-7182 GCA_043732725.1 Sphingomonadaceae bacterium
TGTAGCGCCGCGTTTAACGTAAGGTTCGGCAAGCACGCGGTGCGCATCAGGAAATTGCGCGTGGCCACGGGGCTCTGGTCGAAAATCTGGCCAGCGAAATAGTCAAATACCGTGCCCATCGTCTCAGTCTGGGAGATATGATTCACCGCACCCGTTCGTTTGAGCCGCTCCAGCATCAGGATCAGTCCGGCCGCCCAACCGTTCGATTGGTCGTGCAGCACGCGCAGCGCAACATCGTCAATGCGGGTTTTACCGATGCTGATTGCCGCCGTTTCCTCCAGGGTGAGACGGAGTTCATCCCAGCCCAGTTGGCCGACACTGTTGTTGGCGAGCGCGCGGGCGAAATTCGGCGGTGGCTCCGCGCGACTGACGACGACCAGATTGATGCCGGCAGGAATTTCCTCCAGCGCTATTTCGATGATATTGTGAAACGCAGACCCAACCGCCACTTCCTGATAATTATCCAGCACCAGCGCCGACGGCATCGGCAAACGGCTATACAGCGCACGAAAAAAGCGCCGTGTGAAGCGCGGCAGGTCTTTCAGGTGCTCCGGCAGTAACAGCGGCAGCGGTGGGTGCTTTTTGCCCGCCGCCAACGCTGCAGCTTGGCCGAGGTAGTAAAAAAATGTCGCAACATCCGCGTCACCGCTATCGACCTGATACCAGATAGCGCGACGCTTTTGCGCTTGCAGGAAGGTGGCGACCAACGTGGTCTTGCCGGCACCCGGTGGCCCTGCAATCCACAGCAGTGAATGATGACTGCGCTCCTCGATCAAAGCGAACAGACGGGTTCGCTGCATTGGCCGATGCAGTTTCGGAAAACTCAGTTTCGCAAGCGTGGGTGCTGCGGTCGCCATCAATGCAATGCCCGCAGCTTAGTAGCGATGGTTGCAGCGCGGGGGGCAAAAAATGCCATGCACAATGGTTTGATCGCTGGTGCTTTCATGTTTTGAGTCACTCTGGGATACTGGCGCGTGTCGTGGCTACATTCTACCGAGACGGCAGCGGCTTCAAGTGAAAAAAGCATCGACTTGAAAACGGCTAATCGCTAGTCTCGGCAGACGCGTTTCAGGTGCATCCGCGTCTCGCAAAAAACAGATAAACACAAGCACTGGTGGGGCTTTCGGAGTGAAAATAGCTGCGAAGGCACGCCAGTGCTAATGGAATGGACGCCCCCTCTACCGGCATCTAGGTGCCAAAGTGGAAGTGTTGCAACTCACCACTTAACGAAAGGGCGTCCAACATGAAGATTACTACTGTCGGGATTGACTTGGCAAAGGATGTGATTCAAGTGCATGCGATCGACGAGCACGGCAAGGCCGTCGTCAAGAAAGCGATGAAACGCGGCAAGGTGCTGGAATACTTCGCCAACCTGCCGCCGTGCCTGATCGGCATGGAAGCCTGCGGCAGCGCGCATCACTGGTACCGGCAACTGTCGCAGTACGGCCACACCGTGAAGCTGATGGCGCCGCAATACGTGAAGCCCTACGTGAAGACCAACAAGAACGATGCCGCCGATGCCGAAGCCATCTGCGAAGCAGTCAGTAGACCCAACATGCGCTTTGTGGCTGCCAAGAACGTGGAGCAGCAAACGGTACTGTCGCAACACGCCGTCCGCCAGGGGTTCGTCAAAGCCCGCACCGCACAGGGCAACCAGATACGCGGCCTGCTGGCCGAGTTCGGCATCGTCATCAAGCGTGGCTTTGCACCCTTGTACGCGCGCCTGCCGGAAATCGTCGAGGACGGCGAGAACGGCTTGCCCGGATTGTTCCGGCAACTGCTGACCCGGCTGTTGGCCCATCTGAAGGAGCTGGATCGGCAGGTCGGCGAGATCGAACAGCAGATCAAGCTCTGGCACAAGGACAACGAAGCCAGCCAGCGCCTGGCCGAGAGACGCGGCATCGGCCCACTCACCGCCAGCGCGCTGGTGGCAACCATCGGCAATGGGCAGCAATACAAGAACGGGCGGCAGTTCGCTGCGGCCATCGGCATCGTCCCGCGCCAGCATTCCAGTGGCGGCAAACCGACCCTGCTGGGTATCAGCAAGCACGGCGACAAGTACCTGCGCACCTTGCTTATTCACGGTGCCCGCTCGGTGATCCGGGCGGTGCAGATGCAAGCGACGCCATCGACCAACGCCGAGGATCAATGGCTGCGCGATCTGCTGGTCAGGCGACACAAGAATGTGGTGGCGGTCGCCTTGGCGGCCAAAACGGCGCGCATCGTCTGGGCGCTACTGGCCAAGGGGGATAAATTCAATCCCGACCATCAATCCATCAAACCGACCGAAACGGCATTGGCCTGAACGGCGGCGGCAACGCACCGATAAAGTCAACCGCAGTCATTAGAAAAGGAGCATCCACGATTGCTCGGGCAATCAGGCAGTGATGGCAAGACAGGTCAGACCGTGGCGGGGTAATCCTGGCAAACTCAACGGGTTTCGAACCCGAAGTGCTTATAAGGACCCGGCCAGCAAAATCCATCAAGGACAACAGGTGCAATCCCTGAAACACAGTCCGGATCTATGGCTGCAATCTTTACCTTCTTACCAACACTAAATGATCGCTTGGCAAACCGGGGGCGTCCATCTATGAGTTTGCCTATCTGCATATCAATAATAACGCGTGCGCGGCGCGCACCCCACGAGCATTAATTGGCATTGCCTGAATGTGTCGTTCAAACGGCATCATGACAGCACACGCAGATCTTGTTTCCGTCCGGATCGCGAAAATACGCACCGTAGTAATTCGCGTGATATTGCGGTCGCAAACCGGGTGGCCCGTCGCAGCTACCACCGTTTGCCAACGCCGTTGCGTGCGCGAGATCGACGGCGGTGCGGTTGCGCGCCAGCAGCGCAATCATCTGGCCGTTGCCGGGTTGTGCGACTTGACCGTTGAACGGCTTCCCGATCAACAATAACGGGCGCGGCGCATCAACTGCCTGCCAGCCCGCCCACTGCTTGTCGGCTTCGCAAAATTTTAATTGCAGCCCGAGCGCGTTGGTGACGACCGAATAAAACTTGAAGGCGCGACCAAATTCGCTGACGCTGATGAAGACATGTGAAATCACGGCGCGACCTAAACCCAATTCTTGGTGCGCTCAACCGCATGCCGCCACGCAGCGATGCGCGCACCCGCTTCATCAATGGACATGCCTGGCACAAACGTGCGTTGCGTCGCCCATAAAGCCGCAATTTCTTGCCGCGTTTTCCAGAAGCCAACCGCGAACCCGGCCAGATAGGCGGCACCGAGCGCGGTGGTTTCGGTAATCTTGGGCCGTACGATATTGACCCCCAGCAGGTCGGCCTGGAATTGCATCAAAAAATTATTGACCGACGCGCCACCGTCGACACGCAGCTCGGTCAACGGCGCAGCAGCGTCGTCATTCATCGCGCTCGCAAGCTCAGCACTTTGATAGGCAATCGATTCGAGTGCGGCGCGCGCGATGTGCGCACGGGTGCTGCCGCGCGTGAGGCCGAGGATTGCGCCGCGCGCGCTTGGATCCCAGTGCGGCGCACCGAGACCCGCGAAGGCGGGCACCAGCATCACGCCGCCCGCGTCCGGCACGGATGCGGCAAGCGCTTCAACATCGGTCGATTTTTCAATAATACCCAAGCCATCGCGCAGCCATTGCACTGCCGCGCCGCCGATGAATACGTCGGAAGGGCCGCTCATGCGCGAGGCGATAAGCGCGGGCCGCGGGCGCAGCACGGCGACCGAGCGGGCGGGCGGGCGATAGGACGTGCCCGGCCCGGCCGACAGCCACGCGGTGGGCACGGCCCGGTTCTCGATCACCGACAGGTTGGCGTCATAGCTGGCTGACACCAGAAACTCGACCCGGCGGTTCCGCGCGCGACCGTCCACGGTCGTATTGGGCGCGATCGGCTGCCGGCGTCCGATGGCGACCGTGCTGAGTTGCCCGGCATTGACCTGGCGGCGCACCAGCCCGGATAGCACGGCGCGGGCGCGGCGGAGCGAAAGCTGGTCGTTCGATGCATCCGTACCGACGGCGTCTGTGTGCCCGAGCAAAGTGAGCTGCGCATCGGGCACGTCACGCCGCATATTCTCGGCCACGATGTCGAGGATGGCTTGCGCGCCGGGGCGGGGCTGCGCGCTGCCAGAGGCAAAGAACGCCTCTTCATCAAACGTGACGACTACGACCGGCAGTCCGGCCCCAGGCCCGGTTTGGGCCATCGTCTGGCTCACAACCGGCACGACTCCGCTGCCGTTGGCCAGCCGGCCGAAGCGCGCGGCGCGGTCGTTGCTTTCAAGGTTAGTGGTCTGCACGGCCCCACCGGGGGCCACACAGCCGGCCAGCGCAGCTACCGACCCCATGACCAAACTTCGCCGTAACCGATCGATCACCCGCCACCCCTGTTTAGAGAGTCCAATTTTGCCGATCACGCTACGTCGGACAAGCCCCGGTATCGTGAGAGGATTGCAGTGCCTTTGGCTCCCGGAGTTGGACTCGAACCAACGACCGAGCGATTAACAGTCGCTTGCTCTACCAGCTGAGCTATCCGGGATCAGGCAGGGCGGTGGTATAACCAAACCCCTTTCTGCATGCAAGCATGTACGCTATGACAGCTTCGGATGCGGGCGTGGTGGAACTGGTAGACGCGCCGGACTCAAAATCCGGTTCCGCAAGGATTGTCGGTTCGAGTCCGACCACCCGCACCACCTTACACATCGAAGGTTAAGATGAGCTGATCCGGCCGCTAGCTCGTGAAGGCGTAACCGAAACGCCGAGTTGGTTTCGACCAATCGGTTGTGCGCCGCAACGTTCTGACCGAGGATGTGCAACTGCGGTTATCAGAGGTGCAGCCAAGGCCGCGCGCTCCGTCGCGGCAACTCGACAGACTGCCACAAGACGTAATTTGAAGCACTCTGGCCAATCGAGAAGCGATAGCTGCCCGGTGCACGCTGCCAGCTGTTCGTCATGGCACCGAAGCGCGCGATAATCCGGGAGTCGATCGGCAGCGGCGTATTTTTCGTCGGCGGCTTGCTGACTGCGATCGTCAGCATCAAGGATGTCGCGCGGCGAGCCGGAGTTTCCCCCAAGACAGTGTCGCGCGCGATCAACGGCGAGGTCCACGGCCGCGCCGAAGTCCGTCACGCGGTCCAGCGTATCGTCGACGAAGTGGGCTACCGGCCCAACGCTTTCCCCCGCAGCCTGTCGAGTTCGCAGTCGTATCTGATCGGGTTGTTCATCGACGATCCGGGCTCGGGCTATGCCGCCGACGTTCAGCTCGGTGCGCTGAAGCGGTGCCGCGAGCGCAGCGATGACCTCGTAGTCGAACCTGTGGACATGAAGACCGGCGGTTGGCGCGAGCAGGTCGCCGACAGCCTCGCCGCGCTGCGGCTCGAAGTTGCGATCATGACGCCGCCGCTCTACGATCACGGCGGCCTGCTCGATGTTCTCGATGCCGCCGAATCGCCGTATGTGCGGATATCGCCGCGTGAAGGCGGCGATCGGTCGGCGGTCGTCCGCATGGACCACCGGGCGGCGGCATTCGAGATGACCGGGCATCTACTGGCGCTCGGGCGCTTTGACGTCGACTTCATCCGCGGCGATCCTAACACTAGCGCTTCGCTGCTGCACTACGAGAGCTTCCGGGCCGCAGTGGCGGCCGCGGATTTGGCTGTCGAGCGGGTGTTCGAACGTGACTTGACCTTGCGAGCGGGGATCGAGCCAGGCGAGCAAGTGCTCCGCGCCCGGCCGCATCCAACGGCGATGTTTGCCAGCAACGACGATATGGCTCTCGGCGTCCTGATCACCGCCATGAAGCTCGACGTCAGCGTTCCCGAGCAGCTTTCGATCGCCGGTTTCGACGATGCGCTGATCGCCCGGGCGAGCTCGCCGCAGTTGACGACCATCCGTCAGCCGAAAGCCGAAATGGCCGCGGCGGCCGTCGACGTCCTGGTCGACCCCACTTATCGCACCTCGAAAAACAAGGCCGCACAACGCTTGCTAGAACTTAGCCTGATTAGCCGAATGAGTACGTCACGGCCTGTAACCAGCTTCTAGTCACCTATTATTGCTAATGCGAACAGCGACAGCTGAAATAATGCCGATTGCCGAGTGCGGCATTTGCGAACGTTAGCCGATCAAGTTGCTATTGGCTTGTTGATACCAATCGATTGCCCTTAGGCCGGCTGGCGGCACGTGCTCAGTTCGGGCAACGCGCGACAACCGTCCGTGATATGCGGGGCGCCACAACAGGTTGAAACCGGCGCTTGTCCGGTATTACCTCGAAAACATGTCGCCATAACGGAAGCGGCTCCGTGGCGCAAAGTTGCTAATCTCACAGGGGCGAGGGCCGATCAGTCAGCGGCGGTTCAGCCCACCTCGCTATCTTCGGGCAATACGGCAGGAGAATCGATGTGAACTTCGCAGCAACGCTCGCCGTGGCATTATTCGCGACGGCGGCAACCGTCGCAGCCGCGGCACCGGCAGTGCCCGCCGAGGATCAGCTCGCGCAGGCGATCAGCGGGCGGGTCGCGGGCCAGTCAACCAATTGCCTGTACCTGCGTGACATCCGCTCGACCCGGATCATCGACCGTACGGCAATCCTGTACGAAATGAACAACGGCACGATCTACGTCAACCGGCCGTCGGGCGCGGCGTTCCTCAACAGCAACTATGGTCTGATTACCGATACGCACTCGTCGCAGCTATGCAGCATCGACATCGTCCGACTGTACGACTTCGTTTCGCGCTTCGACGCCGGGTCGGTCGGGCTCGGGCAGTTCGTGCCGTACCGCAAGCCGGAGCGCGACAAGGACTAATTCCCAGTCCCGGCTCACAGTCGCTGCGACAGGTGGCCGCTGGTCCGAGTTGCACATCATCCCCGCCGCCGCTACATCGAGCCGCAGTTAGTCGTTACGTCGCGAAAGCCGTCAGCCGCATGCTCACCACGTTCGTTCTCGTTATCCATGCGCTGATCGCGCTGTCACTCGTCGGCGTCATCCTGCTGCAACGGTCGGAGGGCGGCGGGCTCGGCATCGGCGGCGGCAACGCGGGCGGCATGCTGACCGCGCGCGGTGCCGCCGATCTGCTGACGCGCTCGACGACGATCCTTGCGGCGATGTTCATCGCGACGAGCATCCTGCTCGCCGTGCTGGCCGCGACCGGCAAGCGCGCGCATGTCATCGACACGAGCCTCGCTAAGACGACGACGAC
>JAYTHJ010000019.1:0-2076 GCA_043732725.1 Sphingomonadaceae bacterium
GGATGCTGACATCCTTGCGTTAATCCCATATCTTAACGACGTGCTTGGTCCATCGATTATCCTGGCGTCGGTCACTCTCTATCTGGCCCTGCTGATTCATGTCGGTTGGCAGGCGGAACGGCGTGGTGGCAAGGCGTCGCCGCGTTGGCGCGGACTTCGCTATGGACTGTCGCTGGCCACGTTGTGTTCGGCGTGGACCTATTTTGGCGGGGTTGGCGATGCCAGCCAAGGAAGTTGGCTGTTTGCGGCCAATGCCATGGGGCCGATCCTGGCGATCACCCTGTTGTATCCCGTCTGGCGGCGGATCGCGGTCCTGTCAAAGCAGGAAAATGTCGGGTCGCTCGCTGACTTTCTCGCAGCGCGCTATGGCAAGAGCCGAGCGCTGGGCATTCTTGCCACGAGCGTTTCCAGTCTGGGTGCGCTGCCTTATTTGGCGTTACAGTTGAAAGTTCTGACCAGCGCTTGGAATTTTTCGAGCGGCAGCACGGTTCGGGGGCATACGGCGACAACCAGCGATACGGGAGGGGCAGGTACAGCACTAATTATGATGTTGGTGCTGGTCGGTGTGGCCATCGTGTTCGGCGCGCGTCGGCCAAGCCTCACTCAACACAGCCGCGGCTTTGTCGGCATCATTGCCGTCGAATCGTGCGTCAAGTTGGCGGGTCTGCTGGGCGTGGGAGTGTTGTGCGGCGCGCTGTTCATGCGCTCGCCCGGGCTGTCCGGTATAGCTCTGCATTCGGTGCCGCCGGTGGGCTGGCATCTTGATGTTTCGTTCCTGACGCTGATCCTGCTTTGCACAGTCACGGCCTTTACCCTGCCGCGCCAGTTCCATCTTGGGTTTGTCACGCTTGAGGACGTGTCCGACATTCGTGCCGCAGCGCTTGTGGTGCCGATCTATTTCAGCCTTTGGGTAGTGGCCACGCTGTTGATCGCCACCGCCATTCGCGCCGGGTTCGGGGCGGCGGAGGTCGATGCACATCTGCAAGTGCTGGCAGTGCCGATGCACTATGGCGGGCCACTGCTGGCGATGGCGGCGTTAATCGGGGGTCTCTCGGCGGGCGGCGGCATGGTGATCGTCGAAACAACCGCGATTGCCGCGATGGTGTCGAACGAGATCGTGCTGCCGCTGCTCGGCAGGTGGATGCGTACAGGCGCACCCGGGGCCGATCTTGGACGCGCCATCCTTACAATCCGGCGCGTGACGACTTTGTGCATTGCACTGCTGGCGTGGCTCTATTTTCTTTGCATTCGCGAACTTGAAGGCACGATGCAGCTTGGTCTGACGGCGCTAACGGCCTTTGCTCAGCTCAGCCCGGCGCTGCTTGGTGGGATCTATTGGCGGCGCGGCCATGCGCGCGGTGCGATTGCCGGTATCGTCGCTGGTATGGCCGTCTGGGCGATGACACTGGCAGGCCCTGATCTGATGTTTGGACGCGGCGGGGGCGGATCGGGCATCAACGGGGTCTGGCCCAGCACCGGGCGGTGGATGCCCTATGGTGCGGTGCTGGCTAGCCTTGCCATCAACACCGCGCTGTTCATCCTGGTTTCTCTGCGTTCAAAGGCCCAGCTGATTGACACGATCCAGGCCAATACCTTTGTCGCCAGCGCCTCGCCGACGCCGCTTGCTCCATCACGCCCGATCAGCGCGACGATTGGCGAACTACGGCACTTATTGACGCAGTTTTTGGGAAAGGCAGAGGCCGACAAGGCGCTGCTTGATTACCGGATTTCGACCCGCGCTGGCAATCTGTCCGAAGCTGCGCCGGTCAGCCCGACGCTGGCCCGTTCGGCCGAACGTCTGCTCGCAGGAGTGATCGGGGCACCGTCGGCGCGCAATGTTGTCGCTATCGCGCTGGCCGCCGACAGCCAGGATGCCGGCGATATCAGCCGTATCCTCGATGAGGCAGGGCATGCCGTGCATTTCAGCCGTGAACTGCTGCAAACCACGCTCGACAGTCTGGCGCAAGGGGTCAGCGTGGTCGACGGCGATCTGCAACTGGTGGCGTGGAATACGCGCTGGCTGCAATTAATGGGGCTGGGGCCAGGTGATGTGCATGTCGGCAAATCGTTGTCCGA
>JAYTHJ010000020.1:0-2069 GCA_043732725.1 Sphingomonadaceae bacterium
ACCTCGCCGGTATGCGCGCCCTCCGCGGCGGCGTGCATGTCCTGCGCACCGATCTGCAGCCGGCTGCCCGCCGCGGTCCGTGCGGCGCGTTCGAGCAGCGTGAAAGGCGGGCAGATCGCAACCTCGACATTTGCCGGCCAGCGCCCCTGCGCGACGGCAGCGATCTCGGCGAGCGCCGCGCACGTGCCATGCATTTTCCAGTTCCCGACGATCCACATGGGAGCTCGTTAACCAGCACCGGGGTGCGCTGCAAGGCTTGGACCCTTGCCGCGACCGTACCGGCTTGCCGCAACCCTAGCGGCATCGCTATGGAACCTGCGTGCTGCATCGTGCAGCTTGGTCGCGCAGGTTTTCATGATCACATTCATTCGCAAAGCGTTGACCTCGTGGTTCGCGCTCGGGCTGCTCGGGCTGGTGCTGCTGGCGTTCGCGGTGACGGGTATCGGCGATCCGTTCAACACCAAGGGCGCGGCGCGCGGCACGACGCTGGCTCGGGCGGGCAATAACGATGTCAGCGAGCCGGCGTTCCTGTCGCAATACGACCGTATCATCCGACAGGCGCGCCAGTCCAACCCCAAGCTGACCGCCCAGGAAGCCGTCGCGCAAGGTGCCGTCGGTCAGGTCCTCGAACAGATGATCGGCGCCAGCGCGCTCGAAAGCTTCGGCAGCACGGCCGGCGTCGCCATCAGCGACCGCGCCGTCGACGGCGAGATCGCCAGCGTGCCGGCGTTCCAATCGGGCGGGCGCTTCGACGAGCCGACGTATCGCCGTCTGCTCGAGCAGCAGCATCTGTCCGAGCGGGACCTGCGCGAAGGCTTGCACGGCGACTTAATCCGCAAACTGCTGCTGACCCCGGTCGCCGCGGGCGTCCAAGTTCCCGAGAAGCTCGCCGAGCCGTATGCCGCGCTGCTGCTCGAGACGCACAGCGGCGCGATCGCAACGGTCCCCGCCGCCGCGATGCCCGCACCGCCGTCGCCGACCGCGGCACAACTCGCCAGCTATTATGCCGCGAGCGCGGCGCGTTTCACGATCCCCGAACGCCGCAGTTTCCGCTATGCGCTGCTCGACCGCGACGCGCTCTCGGCAGCTGTCGCGATCTCCGACGCCGACGTACAGGCCTATTACGACGCCAATCGCGACGCGCTCGGCGGCAGCGAGCAGCGGCAATTGCTCCAGGTCGTCGTGCCCGATCAAGCGAAGGCGAGCGCGCTCGCCTTCGCGGTGCGCGGCGGCAGCAGCTTCACCGCTGAAGCCGCCAAGCTGGGCTTTGCCGCCGCCGACATCGATCTCGGACTGCAGTCGCAGGCCAAACTCGCCGCCGCGACCAGCCCCGCGGTCGCCAAGGCGGCATTCGCGGTGACGGCGGGCAAGATCACCGACCCGGTTCAGTCGAGCTTCGGCTGGCATGTGGTCGACGTCACCAAGGTCATCGCGCCAAAGATTCGCAGCCTTACCGAGGCCAGGCCGGAGATCGTCAAGACTTTGCGCCAAACCAAGGGCGAGACCGCACTCGCCGATGCGGTCGCCAAGATCGAGGATGCGCTGAGTAGTGGTACGAGCTTCGCCGATGCGGCCAAGGCGCATGGACTGGTGGTCGTCACCGTGCCGCCGGTGCTGCGCGACGGGCGCAACCCCGATTCCCCCGCCGAGGTTTTGCCGCCCGCGGGACTCGCGGCGGCGGCCAAGGCCTTCGATGCCGATCCCGCCGACGGCGCTTCGGTGCAGCAGCTCGGCAAGGACCAGTTCGCCATGCTCGAACTCGGCAAGATCATGCGCCCGGCTCCAGTGCCGCTGGCGTCGGCCCACGAGGTCGTCGCCGCGCAATGGACGGCTGAGCAGCGCGTCGCGGCAGCGAAGCGTGCCGCCGATGCCGTGGTTGCCGCCGTGAACAAGGGCGCACCGCTCGACGCCGCGTTAGCCGCACAGCACCTGCCACCAGCGAAACCGCTCGCCGGTCGCCGCATCGATGTGAATCGCCAACAGCAGGTGCCGCCGCCGGTCCAGCTGTTCCTGACACTGCCGGCTGGTGCGACGCGCAGCCTGCAAGCGGCGCAGGGAGCGGGTTACTA
>JAYTHJ010000021.1:0-20006 GCA_043732725.1 Sphingomonadaceae bacterium
CCGAAGAAGACCGTGGACACGGGCCGTTCCGGCAGCTCGGCGCGACGGAGGATGTCTCGCGCCAGGGCGACCTCCACGATCGCCTGGCCGGCGTAATCCGTGCGCTTCGCTCCGCGCAACTCGTCAGAGGTGTAGGTGTTGAAGTCGCAATATCCACAGCGCACCCGGCAGAACGGCACGTGGATGTAGACGCCGAAGTTACGTTCGGCAGCACCGACGGCGGCGGATGCGGGAAGCACACCGTCAAACGGCGCGGGATCCGCGAGCGGGAAAGCGCCCGGCATCAGGCCCCGGTGGCCGCGGGGAGTGCCCCGGAGAGCGACTCGAAATAGCGGCGCGTGTAGTACGCCTGCGAGAGCCGGAGAACCGGGTAGACCAGCCACCAGAAGGCGTTCGCGGGGCGGGAGAACGCGCTGATCTCCAGCCAGACCGAGCCATCATCCGTCTGCTCGACGATGAAGGACTCTTCACCGCTCTCGGGATGTCCCGGAAGGGTGCCGTAAGCGAATCCCTTGCGGCTCAGCTCGTTCACGACATAGACGACACGCGCTGGGGCGGTGACGTGGAAGGGGCCGAACGGAATGTCGAGCACGACCGAATCCCCCGGCACAATGAAAGGCACACCATCAGGCCCGAAGACCACCTCGTCAATGGCGACGGCGTCGGCAACGGGCGCGCCCGATTCATCGAACGCCACGGGCACGTAGGTCTGGTCACTGACCGCGGTCGGAACATCCGCCACCTCGATGCGGAATCCACTGTTGCGCTGGATGCCCCAGGACATCACTTCGTTCCATGCGTAGTCCCACCGTGCATCACCGTGTCCGATCCTGGTGCGCTGCCGGAACGGCCGATAGCCGGCCGGTGACTTGGCCAGCAGGTCGGTGGCCTGGGTAGCACCGACGCTCGCATAGGTCACGGGCCGCTCCCAGAGCGGCAACTCCGCGGGCATCTAGCGAGGACCGATCGTCGAGGCGGATGTCGCGGGCATGTTGCGATTCTACCGGCGAGTCGCCCTGCCCTTGCCTCGACGAGTTCCCCCAATTAGCCGAGCGAGTGGCTCCGCACGCGCCCCGCGAGCTGATCGGCATCCAGGGCGAACAGGTCGCGCGCGCCCCCCGTGGCGGCACCGAACAGGCCCGCGGACTGGGGAAGCAGTTGCTCGGCATAGAACCGCGCGAGCACGAGCTGGGTCTCCGCAAGGTCGGCGTCACCGGTAGCCTCGCCCGCGAGTGCCGAGCGTGCCATCAGCCAGCCAGCCACGGTGAGTCCCCACATGCGCAGGTAGGGAGACGAGCCGGCGAGCACGGCATTCGGGTCGGACTGGCCCGTGCGAAGCATCCATCCGGTCGCTGCTTCGAGCGAGTCGAGCTGTGTGCGCAGCTGCACTCGAATGGTCTCGAATGGGTCACCGGCAGCGGTGAGCTCTGCATCGATCTCGCGCATGGTCGCGATGAACTCGAGGAAGGATGCGCCGCCCCGCACGGCGAGCTTTCGGCCCACGAGGTCAGCGGCCTGGATGCCGTTGGTGCCCTCGTAGATCGGCGCGATGCGGGCGTCGCGGAGATACTGCGCCGCGCCGGTTTCCTCGACATAGCCCATGCCGCCGAACACCTGGATGCCTAGATTGGCCAGCTCGACGCCCATGTCGGTCGCATACGCCTTGGTCACCGGCGTCAGCAAATCGGCGAGCCCGGTCGCCGCCGCGTCGCCGCCGGCATGCGCGCGGTCGACCGCGGCGGCATTGTAATAGGCCAGTGCGCGGACCGCTTCGGTGGTCGCCTTCATCGTCAGCAGCATGCGGCGGACATCGGCATGGTCGATGATCCGCACCGCGCCGTGGCCGCGGCCGAAGGCTGCCGACTGGACACGGTCGCGCGCATAGGCCAGCGCCGCCTGATACGCGCGCTCGGCAATGGCGACGCCCTGCAGCCCGACGTTGATGCGCGCGTGGTTCATCATCGTGAACATCGCGCGCATGCCCGCGCCCTCGGCCCCGACGAGGTAGCCGACGCAGTCGCCGTGCTCGCCGAACTTCATCGTGCAGGTCGGCGAGGCGTGGATGCCGAGCTTGTGCTCGAGGCCGGCGCAGATCAGATCGTTGCGGCTGCCGTCGGGCAGGATCTTGGGGCACAGGAACAGCGAGATGCCCCTCGTCCCCGGCGGCGCATCGGGCAGCCGCGCCAGCACGAGGTGGACGATGTTGTCGGCCACGTCATGCTCGCCCCAGGTGATATAGATCTTGCTGCCCTCGACGCGGTAGTTACCGTCGGCGTGCGGCACCGCGCGGGTGGTCAGCGCGCCGACGTCGCTGCCGGCCTGCGGCTCGGTCAGGTTCATCGTGCCGGTCCACTCGCCGGAGATCAGCTTCGTCAGGTACGCCGCCTGCAGCGTCGGCGAGGCATGCGCCTGCAGCGCCTCGATCGCGCCCTGGCTGAGCATCATGCATAGGCTGAACGCCATATTCGCCGAGGTCAGCTGCTCCTGCACCGCGCTCGCCAGCACGAACGGCAGCCCTTGCCCGCCGTGGTCAGGCGAGGCGCCGAGCGACGCCCAGCCACCGTCGACATAGAGCTTGTACGCCTCGGCGAAGCCCGGCGGCAGCGTCACAACACCGTCGGCTAACTTGGCACCCTGCACGTCGCCGATGCGGTTCAGCGGCGCGAACACGCCGCTCGCCAGCTTGCCCGCCTCAGTCAGGATCGCCTCGACCATATCGGGGGTCGCCGCCTCGAAGCCGTTCAGCCGCGCCAGCCCGGGCAGGTCGGCGATAGTGTCGAGCACGAAGCGCTGCTCGGCGATCGGGGCAGTATAGGTCATCGGCGCGGGCCTTCTGTCGAACGGATGGTGTCGAAATACGTGGCGAAAATAATATGCGGGCTATAGCGCGTGGGCGTGCCCGGACAAACACCGCTAACAACCGAAGTGATTGCCGCCGATGCCGCAGGGACCCTGCGCGCGATCGCAGCCCTGCGCGCGGGACAGCCGGTGGCGCTGCCGACCGAGACGGTCTACGGCCTCGCTGCCCCCGCCGGCGATGCACTGGCGGTCGCGCGGGTGTACGCCGCCAAAGGACGCCCGGCGTTCAACCCGCTTATCGTGCACGTCGCCGACGTGGCTGCTGCCGAGCAGCTTGTCGAGATTTCGCCGGCAGCGCGCGCGTTGATGGCGCGATTCTGGCCGGGACCGCTTACGCTGGTATTGCCGCTGCGGCCCGGCGCACCGGTGGCGGCGCTGGTCACCGCCGGGCTGCCGACTCTGGCGGTGCGCTGCTCGGCGCATCCGGTGATGCAGGCGGTGATCACCGCCACCGGACCTCTGGCCGCGCCGTCCGCCAACGCCTCGGGGCGGCTGAGTGCCACACGGGCGGCGCATGTGCTGGCGTCGCTGGGTGGTCGCATCGGCCTGATCCTTGATGGCGGGCCGTGCGCGGCGGGGCTCGAAAGCACGATCGTTGCATTGGACGGCGTGCGCGTGTCGCTGTTGCGGCCGGGCGCGGTGGCGGCGGAAGTGCTCGGCTGCGAACGAGGCACCGGTAGCGCGTTGTCAGACAGCAGCATAACCGCTCCCGGCCAGCTCGCCAGCCATTACGCGCCCCGTCAGCTGCTCCGGCTCGACGCGACCGACGCCCATGCCGGTGAATTCCACATCGGCTTCGGCAGCATCGCGGGCGACGCCAACCTATCTGCGAGCGGCGATCTCGTCGAAGCCGCCGCAAACCTCTTTACTGTGCTTCACACTGCCGAGGTCAGCGGTCGCAATACTATCGTCGTCGCGCCAATACCGCGACACGGAATAGGCGCAGCGATTAACGATCGGCTCCATCGGGCAGCCGCACCACGGTAATCTGACACGTCATTCACAACGCCGCCTATCCCAAGCGAAGTCGAGGGACGCACGGACCGCAGATCGTGCGTCCCTCGACTCCGCTCGGGATGGCCGGGATCATGTTACTATCCGGCTCGCAGCAGGCCTAAGCCGCCTTCTTCAGCCGCGCCGCATAACCTTTGCGGAACTTCGCCAGCTTCGGGCCGACGACCGCGGCGCAATAGCCGTTCGAACCGGCGTTGTTTGCATAATAACCCTGATGATAAGCTTCCGCCTTGTACCACGGCGCGTCCGCCTCGATTGTCGTGACGATTCTGGCGTCCCAGTCGGTCTGGTTGCGCGCGATCGCCGCCTCGGCCTCGGCTCGCTGCTCGGACGAATGGGGAAAGATCGCCGAGCGGTATTGCGAGCCGGTGTCCGCGCCCTGCCGGTTGAGCGTCGTCGGGTCGTGCGTGTGAAAAAAGATGTCGAGCAGGTCGGCATAACTTACCTGCGCCGGATCGAAGCTGATCCGCACCGCCTCGGCGTGCCCGGTGCGCCCGGTGCAGACCTGCGCATAGGTCGGGTCGGGCACCTGCCCGCCGATATAGCCGGACTCGACCGCGCTGACTCCCGTCAATTCGACGAACACCGCCTCGGTGCACCAGAAGCAGCCGCCGGCGAGGGTTGCGTTTTCGGTCGACATGGGTTGTTTTCCTAAAAGCTGTGTATGCTCCAGACAAGATAACGACGGCGCCCGCCATTAACAGTCCTCTGGCGCAACCTTGACCCTCGCGCGCTCGTCGCCTAGACAGCTTCGGTTACCTGCCAAACGCACGGTGAAGTAAGCGTCCACGGATGCACGCCGGCCTGCGAAGACTCGCACGCCGGCGAGCAAGCCGCTTGGAGAATGGACACGATGTTCGAAAGCCTTTCCGATCGCCTTGCGGGCGTCTTCGACAAGCTCCGGGGGCGCGGCGCGCTGACCGAGCTCGACGTGCGCGCGGCGATGCGCGAGGTGCGGATCGCGCTGCTCGAAGCCGATGTCGCGCTCACTGTTGTCAAGGATTTCGTCGACACCGTCACCGAGCGCGCCATCGGGGCCGAGGTCGTGCGGTCGGTGACGCCCGGCCAGCAGGTCGTCAAGATCGTCAACGACGCGCTGATCGAGATGCTCGGGTCGGAAGCGGTCGGCCTCAACCTCGACGTGACGCCGCCCGCGGTAATCATGATGGTCGGGCTGCAAGGCTCGGGCAAGACCACGACCAGCGCCAAGATCGCCAAGCGGCTGACCGAGAAGTCGGGCAAGAAAGTGCTGATGGCGTCGCTCGACGTCCAGCGCCCCGCCGCGCAGGAACAGCTGCGCGTGCTCGGCGAGCAGGTCGGCGTCGCGACGCTGCCGATCATCGCCGGACAGCAGCCGGTCGACATCGCGGTGCGGGCGCGATCGGCAGCGAAGCTGCAGGGCTTCGACGTGCTGATCCTCGACACCGCTGGACGGCTGCACGTCGACGCGGCGCTGATGGCCGAGATGCAAGCGGTTGCGAAGGCCGGCGCACCCGCCGAAATCCTGCTCGTCGTCGACAGCCTGACCGGACAGGACGCGGTGAATGTCGCGTCGTCGTTCGCGGGGCAGGTCGAGCTGACCGGCGTCGTGTTGACGCGGATGGACGGCGATGCGCGCGGCGGCGCGGCGCTGTCGATGCGTGCGGTGACCAAGAAGCCGATCAAGTTCGCGGGTGTGGGCGAGAAACTCGACGCACTCGAGGAGTTCCACCCCGAGCGCGTCGCCGGGCGCATCCTCGGCATGGGCGATGTCGTCGGGCTGGTCGAGCGCGCCAGCGAGGCGTTCGAGGCCGAGGCGGCCGAGAAGATGGCGGCCAAGCTGGCGAAGGGCCAGTTCGATATGGAGGACTTGCGGACGCAGCTCGGCCAGATGAAGAAGATGGGTGGCATCGGCGCGCTGGCGGCGATGCTGCCGGGCATGGCCAAGGCCAAGCAGGCGATGGCGAGCGGCGCGGTCGACGAGAACGTGCTTGGGCGGATGGAAGCGGTGATCTGCTCGATGACGCCCAAGGAGCGGACGAAGCCCGAGTTGATCAACGCCAAGCGCAAGATCCGCATCGCTAAGGGTGCCGGCACGACGGTGCAGGAAGTCAACAAGCTGATGAAGATGCACCAGGAAATGGAAGGCGCGATGAAGCGCCTGCGCAAGATGGGCGGCATGAAGGGCATGGCCGCAATGCTCGGCAAGATGGGCGGCGGCGCGGCGGGTGCGGCCGGGCTGGCGGGCATGCTCGGCGGCGGCGGTGGGAACATGCCGCAAGGATTCAACAAATTTAACAAACGATAACTACGACAGACGCTTACGCACACTAACGAAACTCAAGAAGGATAGATTATGTCATTGGCAATCCGGCTCGCGCGCGGCGGCATGAAGAAGAAGCCTTATTACCGCATCGTCGTCACCGACAGCCGCAACGCCCGCGACGGTAAGTTCCTCGAGAAGATCGGGACCTACAATCCGCTGCTCAACAAGGACAACGCCGAGCGCGTCAAGCTCGACACCGAGCGCGCGACGCACTGGCTGTCGGTCGGCGCGCAGCCGTCGGATCGGGTCGCGCGCTTCCTCGACGCCGCCGGGATTCGCACCCGCGCCGCTCGCGTCAACCCGACCAAGGGGCTGCCGGGCGCGAAGGCCAAGGAGCGCGGCGAGGCCAACGCGATGAAGGCCGCCGAAGCCGAAGAAGCCGCGATCAAGGCCGTTGCCGATGCCGCCGAAGCAAAGGTCGCCGCCGCTGCTGCCGAAGCCGAAGCGAAGGCCGCTGCCGCTGCAGCCGCGGCCGAAGCTGCCGCGACACCCGCCCCCGAGGCACCGGCAACCGGGCATGTCGAGCTCGCGAGCGATCTCGAAACCGCGACTGAAACCGACGCGACTCCAGCGGGTCCGGCGATCTAAGCCATGCCGGACGCGGGCGATGCCGCTGGCGCCCGCGTCGCGCTTGCCGCCGTCGCAGGCGCGCACGGTATCCAGGGTGAAGTGCGGCTCAAGCTGTTCGCCGATGGCCCCGCCAGCCTCGAACGCCACAAGGTGTTTGACGCTGGCGGGCTGACGCTGACGCTGCGCTCGCTCCGCCCCGACAAGACCGGGGCGATCGCGCGCTTCGCCGAGATTGCCGACCGCACCGCCGCCGAAGCCCTGCGCGGCACCGTGCTCACCGTCGCGCGCACCGACCTGCCGCCGCTGGCCGCGGGTGAATACTATCACGCCGACCTAATCGGGCTACCGGTCGTCGATACCGACGGCGCTGGCATCGGCATCGTCGTCGCCGTCGAGAACTTCGGCGCGGGGGACATTCTGGAGATCGAGAAGCCGGATGCGACCCGCTTCATGGTGCCATTCACGCCGGTCGCAGTGCCCAAGGTGGGTGCGGCAGTAGTAATTGCCGCGTTATTTGTGAGTTAGTATACACGCGATGTATATGCTGGAGGTGGCGGTGGCAGAGCGTTCAGGAGTTGATCTGCAAGGCATCTTTGGAACCGCGACTGGGCTCGGGCAAAAGCGGGTCGAGGAGTACCGTGCAATGGTGTTCAAGTCGGGCAACTCGGTGGCGCTGCGCCTGCCGGCAGAACTCGGATTGCAGCCGGATGCCGAAATGTCGCTTCGCGTTGAGGACGGCGAGTGGTTCTCGTTCACGGCGACCGAACGTCCGAAGCGGACCATCGCTGTCAGTAAGTTCGCGGGTAAGTGTCCCGACCTTAAGGTCCCTGTGCGCGAGCCGTTCGACAACTCGCCGCGTGCGTGGGAACACCCCGGCTGGCCGGACTTCGCGTGAAGTATCTGCTCGATACGGACTGCTGCGTCTATCTTCTCGTTAATGCGATCCCGGTGCTCACCGAGCGTGTCGACCGCTGCGAGGAGGGTACGCTGGCATTCCCGGCAATCAGCTTCGCCGAGATCGCGTATGGTTCGCAAAACGACAAACTGCCGCCGAACGAAATCGTCAATGCTTTCGCCGAGGAGATTAGATTTCTGGAGTTCGGGGTTCTCGCGGCGCGAGCATATGCGAAATTGCCGTTCCGGCGCGGCAGCTTCGACCGCCTGATCGCCGCGCACGCGCTGTCGTTGGATCTCGTTGTCCTGACGCGCAATGTTTACGACTTCGCGGACATCCCTGGAGTTGTCGTCGAGGACTGGACGCGGGGGTGATCTTCGCTGCCACCGTCCTCACGCTTTACCCCGAGATGTTCCCCGGCCCGCTCGGCCATAGCCTCGCCGGGCGCGCGCTGGCCGACGGGCGGTGGACCCTCAGCGCCCGCAACATCCGCGACTACGCCACCGACAAGCATCATACGGTCGATGACACCCCGGCAGGCGGCGGCCCCGGCATGGTGCTGCGCGCCGATGTCGTCGCGGCGGCGGTCGATAGCGTCGGCACCGGCGCACCCGTGTTCGCGATGTCACCGCGCGGGAGCCCGTTGACACAAGCGCGCGTCCGCAAACTCGCCACTGGCCCCGGCGTCACCATATTGTGCGGGCGTTTCGAAGGGTTCGACGAACGCTTGTTCGAAGCGCGTGCGATCGAGCCGGTCAGTATCGGTGACTATGTGCTGTCGGGGGGCGAGCCGGCGGCGCTGGTATTGCTCGACGCTTGCGTCCGGCTGCTTCCCGGCGTAATGGGCACAAGCCTCAGCGGCGAGCAGGAAAGCTTCGAGGCTGGCCTGCTCGAATATCCGCATTACACCCGGCCTGCAGCATGGGAAGGGCATCTGATCCCCGAAGTCTTGCGATCGGGGGATCACGCGAAGATCGCCTCGTGGCGAAAAGCGCGGTCCGAAATGGACACACGGCTACGGCGGCCGGACCTGTGGGAGCGTCATACTGGCGCTCGGGTCCACTCGCCCTCTGGCGCGCGAGGCGAAGAGGACGAATGAGATGAATCTCATCCAGACGCTCGAAAAAGAGCAGATCGAGAAGTTTATGGCCACCAAGGCCATTCCGCTGTTCCGCGCCGGCGATACGCTGCGCGTCGGCGTCAAGGTCGTCGAGGGCGACCGCAGCCGCGTCCAGAATTACGAGGGCGTCTGCATCGCGCGCTCGAACAAGGCGTTTGGCAGCAGCTTTACGGTGCGCAAGATCAGCTTCGGCGAGGGCGTCGAGCGCGTCTTCCCGCTCTACTCGCCGAACATCGAGACGATCGAGGTCGTCCGTCGTGGCGTCGTCCGCCGGGCCAAGCTGTATTACCTGCGCGGCCGCAGCGGCAAGAGCGCGCGTATCGTCGAGAAGCGCGACGCCCGGATCGAGAAGAAGGTTTAGGCGGCCTTACTGGAGCGATAGGGATCGTGCGGGCTGGTTTTGCGCCAGTCCGCACCGCCTCCACCCTTCTCGCCTCCGCCGCGCTCCCCTATGGATCGCCGCAATGAACGACGCTCCCTATCAAGGCCGCTTCATCGGCGGCATCCATCGCTTCGGGTTGCGCGTCTATCACGAAGACACCGATGCAACCGGTATCGTCTATCACGCCAACTATTTGCGCTTTATGGACCGCGCCCGCACAGATATGCTGCGCTGCCTTGGCATCGAACAAGCCGTGTTGCTCGCCGCGGGCGACGGCTTCTACTCGGTCTACGAAGCGTCGTTAACCTTTCGCGCCCCGGCCCGGCTCGACGACGCGCTGGTCGTCGTCAGCCGCGTCGGCGAAGTCCGTGCTGCAGCGACCGTGCTGCTGCACGATGTCTGGCGCGGCCAGACGAAGCTTGTCGCCGGGCGCGTCACGGCGGCGTGGCTCGGCATGGGCGGACGTCCGCAGCGGCAGCCGCGCGAGTGGGCACGGCGCTTCAGCGAGCTGCTCGAACAAACCCGGAGTATCGATGCAACCGTTGGTTAAGGTCGCCGCCGACATGTCCCCGTGGGCGCTGTTCATGGCGGCGGACATCGTCGTCAAACTGGTCATGCTCGGGTTGCTTGCGGCGAGTATCTGGTCGTGGGCGATCATCGTCGAGCGCAGCCGGCGGCTAAGCGCAATCAACGCGCAGGCGAAGGCGTTCGAGGAATGGTTCTGGCGCGCCGACAGCCTGGATTCGCTTTACGAGCCCGCCTCGAAGGCGCGGCACCCCTCGGCGCAACTGTTCGTCGCCGGGATGAACGAATGGCGGCGCAGCATCGCGCGGCAGGGTCAAGGGCGCCGGATCGACCGCGAGGGTGTCCGCGCCCGGCTGACCTCGACGCTGGGCGTCGCGATTGGCCGCGAGATCGACGACCTCGGCGACCGGCTCAGCGTCCTCGCGACGATCGGCGCGGTGGCCCCTTTCGTCGGGCTGTTCGGGACGGTGTGGGGTATCATGCGCAGCTTCACCGCGATCGCGGCGTCGCAGAACACGACGCTGGCGGTGGTCGCGCCGGGTATCGCCGAGGCGCTGTTCGCCACCGCGATCGGGCTGTTCGCGGCGATCCCGGCGGTGATCGGCTATAACCGGCTGCTGCACGGCCTCGGGCGGCTCGAGGCGCGGCTTGGCGCGTTCGCCGAGGAGTTTCACGGGCTACTGTCGCGCCAGCTCGACGGCATGGAGGATCGCTGATGGCGTTCGGGTCGCGCTGATGGCGTTCGGATCGCGCTGATGGCGATGGGCACCCCGCAACGACGTGGCGGCCGCCGCATGCCGATGGCGGAGATCAACGTCACGCCGATGGTCGACGTCATGCTGGTGCTGCTGATTATCTTCATGGTCACCGCGCCGCTGCTGGTCACCGGCGTGCCGGTCGACCTGCCCGATAGCAAGGCAAGCACGCTCAAGGCCGACGTCAAGCCGATCCAGGTCTCGCTCGATGCCAGAGGGCAGGTGTTCATCGATGACGGCCGGATCGAGGTCGACGCGTTGCCGGCAAAGCTCGCGGCGTTGCGGGAGGCTCGCCACGACGACGATACCCGCGTCTACGTCCGCGCCGACCGGCACCTCGACTATGGCCGCGTCATGCAGGTCGTCGGCGAGGTTTCGGAGGCGGGCTTCAAAAAGGTCGCGCTGGTTAGCGATCCGGGCGGCAAGCCCCGGCGCAAGTAGCGCATGCCCGGGCTCAGACGATGACCGAACGCCAAGCGCTGCTAATCGCCGGCGCGGCGCATGTGGTGCTGTTCGCGGCGCTATCGCTCGGCTTTACGCTCAACCACCGCGAGTTCCCGGTTCCCGACGAGATCGTTCCGGTCGAGGTCGTGCAGATTTCGGATCTCGTCAAGACGACCAAGACGCCGCGGCCAGCGGTCAAGCCGGCTCCCGCGCCAGCCCCGGCACCCGAGCCCGATCCGACGCCCGCACCGCCGCCAGCCGACACCCCGCCGCCCAAACCCGAACCGGTCAAACCCGCGCCTGAAAAGCCAACGCCCATCAAACCACCGCCGGTCAAACCATCGCCGAAGCCCGCGGCTGAGTCTAAGCCAGCGCCGACCAAGCCGACGCCGGCCAAGCCAACGCCGCCCAAGCCCGAGCGCCTCGATACTGCGGCGCTGAGCAGCCTGCTCGACCAGACGCTGCCCAAGGCGAAACCCAGACCGCCGTCGCGGTCGCTCGACACCGTTGCGCTGGCGAAGTCGATCGACGCCGCGCTGCCGCACAGCGCGCACGCCGATCCGCGTGCGACGGCGACGCTGCAGGCCGCCATCCGCGCCCAGATCGCGCCGTGCTGGAACCCGCCGATCGGCGGTGCCGACGTCAGGAAGATGACAGCGCTGCTGCACATTGAACTGGCGCGCGACGGCAGCGTTCAGGGCCGACCGGCGCTGGTCTCGCAAACCGGCGCGACCGCAGGCAACGCCGATTATGCACGGGCCTTCGCCGAAACCGCGCGCCGCGCCGTGCTACGCTGCGCGCCGCTCAAGCTGCCCGCCGAGCTCTACGATCAGTGGAAGTCATTCGAACTGAACTTCGATCCGAATGAGATGACGTAGGTAAACCGCGCGACCGCAGCTTGCACCGCCGACCCGGTCAGAAAGCCACGAACGGTCCCGCTGTCGCCCCCGCCTGACGGCCTTCGATCGCGGTGAACACCGTGCGACCGAAAAAGAACGGCATCCCGAGGTCGAAACTGTTGGCGAACGGCAATGGCGGTTTGACCAGCGTCGGGTTGATGGCGAGCCCCGGCGCGATGACCGACGAGCCCGCGATATTGAGCGGGCTATAAAGGCTGAAAGCGTCGCTAAAGGTGGCCCCGTCAGTGCCCGTCAGTACCAGTGCGATCGTCAGCGGCCCACTAGGACAGTAGAATGCGAGGTAGTTCGCGTTGGCACAGGGCGTCAGGCCGGTATCGATGAAGAAATAATCGTTGCTGCCACTGTCGATGAAGCTCTGCGTCAGCGGCTTGCCTTTATATGTAGCCGTGAGCACGCCCGCGCCGAGGCGGCTGCCCGACGCCGTGACCGGGAGCAGCGTCGCCGCGTTCAGCATGTTATTCGACTGCGTGCCGATGCCGAACGTCACCGTGCCGCTTAGCGCCGGGGCGCCTTGCGGCGGCACCGCGGGCAGCGTTAGCAGCGTTCCATTGTTGTCGATCGGAAACGCCGCCACCGGGTTGGGCAGTTGCTCGAACGGTGCCGCGGCGTTGGCCGCGCGGGCGATGATCGCGCCGCAGCCGGCGGCCGGGCAGGCGTAGTAGATCGCTCCCGCCGAGCCGCCCGCGACCGTGCATCGCGCGCCGCAATCGGTTGGCGTCGTGCCGATTCCGATGATGCCGTTCGCGCCGAATTCCTGAACGGTGGTGACCGCGGTGCCGCCGCCCGCCGAGCAACTCGCCGGGACCGCGCTGAAGACGCCGGTGTCGGCAATGATCTGGACCGGCATCGCGGCGACATGCTCGCCGGCAATCGCGAAATCGATCTTGCGCACCGATCCGAACGCGTATGAGTTCACATATTGATAGCATTGGCCGACCGGATTGCCCGACGGATCGGTCTCGGTCGGCAACGCCGCGAGCATGGCGGCATCGAGCACGCCTTGGATGAGCCGCAACCCGACCGAGCCGGTATCAAGAATGATATGATCGATCGTCTGGCAGTTTGTCGTCGAGCCGGGGGCGCAGATCGTGATCGTGACGTAAGGCTCGTTGAAGGCGGTGTAGCCGCGGCTGCCGCTCTTCAGCGCCGCCGGCCCGGCGTCGAGCGTGACCGTCGCGACATTCATCGCCGCCGCCGGGACCGGGGCTGCCGGCACCACGACCGCGACCGGCGTCGGAGCCAAGCTGGTCGAACCGCCGCCGCCGCAACTGGCCAACGCCAGCGCTCCGATCAGCATCAGCACTGCCCGGAACGCGCTCACTGATCGAGCGCGAGGTCGGTCACGGCGAAGCCCGGCGGTGCCAGCGACGGCACGAACGCGACCCCGTGGAACCAGCCCATGTGCCCGCCGGTCTGAATCTGCAGATCGGGCTGGTTGACCTGCGGCGGCCGCCGCAAGGCGTGCGTGGCACGCGCGATGACTTCGCTGTTCGCCTGAAACGCCGTAAAATACGGCCCCAACAGCATCCGTAGATCGGGCTTGCCCGGGCCCGACCACGTCACCGCAAAGACCATGCCGTTGGCGTTGGTGTACTCGCGAACGATGCCGTCATTGGCGCGGGTCAGCTCCTGGAGAGCGTAATTGCGCCGCGCCACCGAGGCGATCCGGGCGTGCATCCGGCCGCTATCGGCAGCGACGCTTGCTACTCGACCACCCAATTCGGCCCGAGCGGCTCCGGAACCGACGAGCAGCGCCGCGGCGCATAATGACAAGGCGTAGTGCATTGGAGACCAGACCATAGGCTTACCGCGGGTCATCGCTGCCGTCGCAGTCACGCCCCCATAGCCGATGATACCACCGTTACGGCGCGGGCGCGAACAACGCCGCGTAGGCCGGGATTTGCTGTGCCAGCGCATCGCGCAGCTCAAGGGCCTTTAAATAAAGTGTCTGCCCGTAGCGATCGTCGGCAATGGGGACCTTGAAGGCATAGACGACGAGGCCGATGTTGCCGCCGGCTGCATCGCGCAGCGGCATCAGCACGACAAATTTCGGCGAAATGTCGTTGGTCCGGTGCCAGCGCGGGTCGATGATAGTGATGCCCTTCTTCGAGACATCGATATCGTCTGGATCATCTGGATTGCCGATACGCTCGGGAAACGACCCGGCGAACATCGTATAGACATCGTTCATGCCCGGCGGAACACCATGGAAAGTCACGCTCAATAAATCGGCGTGCGCCGTCATCGTCTCATCGGATAATTTCTGGGCATAGATGCGAGCCACCGGAGCGGCCCAGTTCTTTACGGTCGGCTCGGCCGCGACGGCAACACTCGATAGACTAAGCCCGATCAGCGCCCCGCCGATAATTGATAACTTGACCATACTTCACTCTCCCTCGGTGATTAACTGCAATCTCGCACGACAGAATGACGTGAAGCTGTCGTCGGTTGTTGTTTGACACCCACTGCTGTCAAATTGCCTTTAGCATCAGCTGGCGAAGCGCGCGTAGGCGGCGAGGGCGAGGGTGACGGTCAGTGCGCCGCCGATCCGTGTCGCGACTTGGGCGAAGGGCATCAGTTCCATCCGGTCGCAAGCGCTGAGGATCGCGACGTCGCCCGTGCCGCCTTGACTCGCCCGGCACGCCGCAATGATGCCCGCCTCGACGGGGTAGATGTTCACCAGACGTCCGACAAGAAAGCCGGTCGCAGTCAGCGCCACGACGGTCACGACGATGGTGATCAGTTCGGGCCCGTTAAGGGCGCTGATGAGCTTATCCCACGGCGTCTTCGAAACGCCAATTGCGAACAGTAACGGATAGGTCATCAGCGTTGCAGCGAACTGGTAATTGCGATATGCGCCTCGCTCGAGCCGCGGCGAGACTAAGCCGGCAAGCTTGAGGGTCACGGTGAGGAACAGCATCGTCACCGGCCCAGGAAAGTCGGTCAGTTTCTGAACGAGCGCGCCGGTCATATACAGCGTCATCGCGAGGACCAGCGCCGCGCCAATGGTGCCGAGGTCGGGGGTGAAGCGCTGCGCCTGCGGCCCGTCGAGCGGCACGTCATGCTCGCCCGGTTGTAACGTACCGTTGCCGGTCAGCCCCGGACGTCGCCGACCAAGCAGGTTGAGTCCGCCCGCGAGCAGGATCGCGGTCAGGCTGCCGAACATCACCGCCGGCAGGATTTCGGCAAGCAATGCGCCCTGGTCGCCCCCGTGGATCGCGGCGTAGCCGAGCGACAGCGGGATGGCACCCTCGCCGACGCCGCCGGCCAGAACGGGGACGACGATCTTGAAGGCGACCGTCGGCAGATCGAAACCCAGCGCGACGCCGGTCGCGCAGCCGGCGACGACGGCGACGATGGAACCGGTGAAGATCGGCACGAAGATCTTGACGAAGCCGCCGATCAGAACGCGCCGGTCCATGCCAAGGATCGACCCGACAATGATGGCTGCGATGAACAGGTAAAGAAAGTTACTCTGGTCCGTAAAGGTTTTGATCGCCTTGGCCAGCGGCGCGGGGATGATGTGGGCGTAGACGAGGAACGACGGGATGAACGTCGCGAAGATCGCCGCCGCGCCAACGCGGCGCAGTCCCGGTAGTCGCTTGCCGGCCTCGGCGCAGACGAAGCCCCCGAGCGTCAGCACCGCGATCGCCGTCGTAAGATCGGCTGGGACCTCGCCCTTCGACACGTAGACGGCGACGATCGCGACGATTGCGACGGCAACTGGAATCGGCACGATGCCGATCGACCAGTCGATCAGGTACCGGCGCGGCGGCGGTGCCACTGGCATGAGTGCGGCGTCGTGCATGGCGGTAGCCCCCAAGCGGTTCATTGCGGCACGTAGGTCAGTAGCACGAAGCTATCGTCGAGATAGCGAGACCGGCACTGCCAGCGCGGCGGCTTCGACCGCAATTGCAATTAGGACGCTTGAAAGGCAATCCACGCGCGTGTCCTCCCGATGGCAGCGTTCAACGCCGATTGACCAGCGTTGTCGGCGCGCATCCTGAAGCCAGCCTAGCGCCATTCTGACGGATTCTTCAGACATCGACAGCCGATTGACGGCGGCATCCGGCAGGCGGATCATCGTCTGCGCTGGGCGTGCAGAGGGGAGGGCGATATTGAAACTGCTCGTGGTCGAAGACGAGGATCGGCTTGGGCGCTTCTTGCAGCAGGGATTGTCGCAACACGCCCATATCGTAAAATGGGTGACGAGCTGCGCCGCCGGCAGCGATGCGCTGGTCGAGACCGCCTACGATCTCGTTATCCTCGATCTCGGCCTGCCAGACGGCGACGGACTTGACCTGATCCGTGATTGGCGAGCCGCTGGCTTCGTTGAACCGATCCTGATCCTCAGCGCCCGCGACAGCCGGCAGGACCGCGTTGCCGGGCTCGACTTCGGGGCCGACGACTATCTGCCCAAGCCGTTCGGGATGGACGAGCTGCTGGCGCGTATTCGCGCCCTGCTGCGCCGCCAGGCGACCCGCAAGCAAACCGTCTATGAGCATAACGGCATCACCCTCGACCTGCTCGCCCACGTCGTCCGGGTCGATGGCAAGCAGCTTGACCTGACGGCGCGCGAATATGCGCTGATGACGATCTTCGTTCAGAATGCCGGACGGGTTCTGACACGGTCACTGATCACCGAGAAGATTTGGGACTCGCACTTCGACATCGACACCAACCTGCTCGACGTCTACATGAGTCGGCTGCGCGCCAAAATCGGTGCGATCACTGCGCAGCCGATGTTCAAGACCGTCCGCGGCATCGGATACCAGTTATTGTAAGGCGCACCGGCTCACGCCCGACCCTCCGGGACGATTTCGCCGGGACGATCGGCGTTGCGGTCCCTCGCTTGATCGGCGACGTCCTGCGGTCACCACTGCAGGCTTACTATTCAGCTGCGACGCGGCCACCGAAGCCAGCAGCCTAAGCGTTCTGGGGTTGCCACAGCGGAAGCGTCACCGTGACTTGCAATCCGGATCGATCCTGCCGTCGCGTCGCCACGACGCTGCCATGGTGCAAGCCGACGATCGACCGGGCGATGGCGAGGCCAAGACCGCTACCGCGGTCCTGATCGCGATCCGGCGCAAACCGGGTGAACCGTTCAAAAACGCGATCCAGCTGATCGTCGGTCAGCCCGGGTCCTTCGTCCTCCACGATGACCGACCAAGCATTGTGGCTGAACCTTGATAGCAACGTGATCGTACCCCCGAGCGGCGACGCCTGGATCGCGTTGATAATCAAATTGAGCCACACCTGGCGCAGCGATCGCGCGTCCAGCTCCACGGGCTGACCCGAATCTGCTAAATAAATCAGCTGTTTGCCTTCATGCTCGGCGAGCGCTGACGCGTCTTGCGCGATGCCGACCATGAGATCGCCGGGATCGATCGCGCGAAAGTCGAGGGCGACGGCATTCGCCTCGGCGCGCGACAGAAACAACAAACTGTCGATAATCTGGTTGAGCCGCGCCACTTCCTCAAGCTGAGCGATCGCGGCATCGGCTTGCGGGGGATCGAGCGTACCGTTTTCCAGCAGTCGCTCGGCGTGCAAGCGGATAAGCGAAAGCGGCGTCTTCAGTTCGTGCGAAGCTTCGGCTGTAAAGCGCTTGATCTGTTCGAACGCTGTTTCCAAGCGGTCGAACATGGCATTGAGCAGTCGCGCAAGATCGGCGATCTCGTCGTTACCGGGTGCCGGGATCCTCGCCGACAGATTGTTTGAACCGATCCGTGTTGCGGTTGCGCTAATGTCGCGCAAAGGTCGCAGGACGATCCGCGCGAGGCCGGAGCCGATAGCGACGCTTGCCGCCAGCATCGCGACGAGCAGCCCGGCCGATACCTGAATGTAGCTACGCATCGTGGCGCGGACCTGGCGCAGCGACGTCGCAACGGTAACGTCGAAAGGGACCTGCACGAACTCGCCGACGCGGACCTCGCCGATCTCGGGAATGCTGACGTTGTACACACGCCGGCCACGAACGTCGGGGATCGGCCGTCCGCTGAGATTATGCGAGGTGAAAACAAGGCCGGTGTGCGTGTTATCGACGTCGATGTAGAACAGAACCGAGCCGAATTCGCTCGTTTCGCGGATACGCTGGTCGATTACCGCGCGCGACAGGGTGCTGTAATCATTGCCGAGATGCGCCTTGAGTTGGCCGAATTCAGCTTTGTTGAGGAGATCGAGACCGTGGATCAGCTGGTATTCGAGCAATGCATAGCCGGTGCCCAATAGCAGCGCCGACGAAATTGTCGCGGCCGCAGCATATTGCAGTGTCAGACGGCGGCGAATCGAGCTCATAAAAGTCGATAGCCGATGCCGCGCACGGTCTTGAAGCGCGGCCTTCCGGGCGCCTCATTCTTGCTATGGCGGGGCTCGGACAGGCTCCGGCGCAGGACATCGCCAAGCCGCGCCTGATCTTCGACGACGAGGATTTTCATTTGACTATAAATTGAACCCCCACTGAGCCCGTGTAAAGCATCTCAAAGCTGAACGTACTTTCAGACTGTCTTCAGTTTATCGGCCGATTTTTATAATATCCATTCGCTCCTGTAATTGCTTGGGGGAGTCTCCTGATGTTGAAAGTCCTGCTGCTGTCGACGGCGTTAATCGCGGTTCCCGGAAGCTCGCAGACTGCGCTGCGCCCCGCGGCCACGAACGCGATCTACGCCCAGCACCTCGTCGACCGCGCGATTGCCGCGCACCCCGAGGTCGTCGTGTTCGCCATGCACGTCACCCCGCCCGGTGCCAAGACCAACGTCATCATCGCTTCGAACCTTGATCGGATCGGCAAGCCCGCCGATGCCGACGATCTCAGTGTTGTCACGACCGGGCGGCCGAATCGTGCCGTCAACGCCACCGGCGACCGCTTCGAGATCGAGCTGCCGATGCTCGATGCGTCGAGGCGGCCGGTTGGCGCGCTCGGTGTCGTCTTCGCGTACCCGTCCAGGGCCGATAAAGCGGCGATGGAGCGGACCGCGATCACGCTCCGCGATGAAGTCGCGCGCCGTATCAGCCACACGAAAAATCTGATGGAGCCATTTCCGTACGATGACCACACGCCGTCGGACACCCGCGCGCAAGCGATCGTCGACGAACTGTTTGCAGCGCATCCCGATGTCGCGATCATGGCGTTCCACGCGACGCCGCCGGGAACGAAGGACAACGTCATTCTCGGATCGACGATCGGCCGGATCGGCAAGAAAGCCGACGAAGATGACACGCACGTCCTGACCAGCGGGGAAACCAAGCTCGAGACCGATTCGACCGGGGACCGCTATGAAATCGAGTTGGCTATCCACGACCATGCGCGGGCCACTGTCGGCGCGCTCGGCGTGGTGTATCCTTATTCCCCGGGGGCCGATAAGGCGACCCTGCAGGCAAAGGCCGAGGTTATCCGCACGGCGTTCGAGGCGCGCTTCACGACGCTCGCCGATCTCGTAGTCCCAATAGCAGCCGCGGTGGCACAGTCGCCGCTGACCATCACCGGGCGGACCGAGCTGGCCGGCTATACCGGCGACTTCGATCACTTCGCCTACGACCTTGCCGGTAACCGGCTGTTCCTCGCCGCCGAGGATCACGGCTCCGTAGAAGTGTTCGACCTCAAGACCGGTGCGCATCTCAAAACCATCCCGAACATGGGCACGCCGCACACCATCGTTTTCCAGCCGAAGATCAACCGGCTGCTCGTCACCGACGGCAGCAAGGCGATGACGCGGCTGCTCGATGCCACGACATATCGCCAGCTTGGCACGGTCAAGTTGACGCCAGGCGCCGACTCTGCGGGCTATGACCGCAAGGCGGGCCGGCTATGGGTCGTCACAGGCGGCAAGGATGTGCCAATGGCAGACAGCTATGTCAGCGAAATCGATCCCGCGACTGGCCAGCGCTTTGGTGACGTCCACTTCGACGCCGATCATGTCGAGGCCATGGCGGTCGAGCAGCACGGTCCGCACATCTACGTCAATGTTACCGACAAGAATTACGTCGCGACGATTGACAAGGCGACGCATAAGGTGGTGGCGCGTTGGCCGGTAACCGCGGCCGAACAGAACTGCTGCTTCGCCTTCGACGAGGCAAACGCGCGGCTGTTCATGGTAACGCGCAAGCCCGGCAAGCTGCTCGTCCTGAACGCCCATACCGGGGCGACGATTGCGACTTTCGACGCGCCGGCTCGCACCGACGAGGTACTCTGGGATGTAAAACATCGCCGTATCTACGTGC
>JAYTHJ010000022.1:0-19997 GCA_043732725.1 Sphingomonadaceae bacterium
TTAGCGCACTGTGCACCGATACGTGGGATAGCGCTTGCGTCCGAAATTAGTCGTACAGGGTATAGAGTGTCACGATCGCAGTCACCTACACGGAACTGCTTGTTATCGGCGATGACTGCTGACGACTTCTGGTTAATAAATCAGTATCTGGTGCGCGAACCGCTGAACCGGCGCGATCGGCTGCTACGGCCTAACGAGCCGATCGACCGGATTTACTTTCCCGAAGGCACGGTGGTCTCGATCGTCGCCATTGGTCCCGGCGGTAGCCGGACCGAGGTGGGTATTTTTGGCCGCGAAGGCATGTCGGGTGCCGCGGTGCTGCTTGGAACCGAGCAAACGCCGCTCGAAACTTACGTCCAGGTCGGGAGTTCGACGTCACTGAGTTTACCGACCGCAACGCTCCTCGCCGCGACCGAAGCGAGCTCAACGTTGCGTACTTTGTTGCTTCGCTATGCCCACGTCCAGAGCGTGCAGGTCGCCAGCGCCTTGTCGACGATGGCGGCATTGACGATCGAGCGCCGCCTCGCCCGCTGGCTGCTGATGTGTCAGGACCGGCTCGACAGCGACGACATCGCGCTCACCCACGAATTCATGGGAATGATGCTCGGTAGCCGCCGTGCCGGAGTTACCGAGGCGCTGCATATTCTCGAGGGCAACGGCCTTGTTCGTGCCACGCGCGGGCTGGTGATCGTGATCAATCGGGCCGGTCTCGAAGCGCTCGCCGGCGCCAGCTACGGCTTGGCCGAGAACGAGTATCGCCGCCTGATCGGCGCAATGCCGCGCGACTCGACCAACGGCAAGCTCACGGGCGGTATTTCCAACGCCTCAGATGCCTTCGCCTGACGCGGGGAAAACACGCGCGAAAATCGTGTCGACGTGCTTGAAGTGGTAATCGAGGTCGAACAGCACGTCGAGTTCGGCCGGGCTTAGCCAGCGGGTCACATCGAGATCGGCAGCCAACAGGTTTAGCAGCTGGAGCTGTCCGTCGGCCTGCCAAACCTGCATGGCGTTGCGCTGGACCAGCATATACGCATCCTCGCGGCTCGCCCCGGCCTGGGTCAGCGCCAGCAGCACCCGCTGCGAGTGGATCAGCCCGCCCATCTTGTTGAGATTGGCGAGCATTCGGGCTGGATAGACGACAAGATTGTCGATTACCTGCGTCAGCCGCGCGAGCGCGAAATCGAGCGTTACCGTCGCGTCGGGACCGATCGTGCGCTCGACCGACGAATGACTGATATCGCGCTCGTGCCACAGGGCTACATTCTCCAGCGCCGGGGTGACATAACCGCGAACCAGCCGCGCCAGCCCGGTCAGGTTCTCGGTCAGTACCGGATTGCGCTTGTGCGGCATCGCGCTCGAACCCTTCTGGCCGGGCGCGAAATACTCCTCCGCCTCGAGCACCTCAGTTCGCTGCAAGTGGCGGACCTCGGTCGCCAGCCGCTCGATGCAGCCCGCGATGACGCCGAGCGTCGCGAAGTACATCGCGTGGCGGTCGCGCGGGATGACCTGCGTTGACACCGGTTCGACCGTCAGTCCCATGGCTGTCGCGACATGCGCCTCGACGTAAGGCTCGACATTGGCGAACGTGCCGACCGCGCCCGAGATTGCGCAGGTGGCGACCTCGGCGCGGGCCGCCACCAGCCGTGCCCGGCAGCGCGCGAATTCGGCATAGGCCTGCGCCAGCTTGAGTCCGAAGGTCGTCGGTTCGGCGTGGATGCCGTGGCTGCGGCCGATCGTCGGGGTGTACTGGAACTCGCTCGCACGGCGTTTTAGTACGACAAGCAATGCGTCGATGCCGGCGAGCATCAGGTCAGCGGCGCGCACCAGCTGGACGCCGAGGCAGGTGTCGAGCACGTCCGAGCTGGTCATACCTTGGTGAACGAAGCGCGACGGCTCGCCGACATGCTCGGCAAGGTTCGTCAGAAAAGCGATGACGTCGTGGCGCGTCTCGCGCTCGATTTCATCAATACGCTCGACTTCGAACTTGCCCTTCGCCCACATCGTGGCCGCCGCCTCACGCGGAATCACGCCGAGTTCGGCGAGCGCGTCCATCGCATGCGCCTCGATCTCGAACCAGATCTGGAAGCGCGTTTCCGGTGCCCAGATCGCCACCATTTCGGGTCGTGAATAGCGCGCGATCATTGCCAAGCTCCGTGAAAATTAAAGCGCGGCGGTAGCATGGGGCGAAGCCGCGCGGCAACACGACGGGATGTGCAAACCTCGGATAGGCAATACCTTTTTGTCACCGGGCGTCGCAAACATGCCCCGGATGTCGCCGCCGCCCCTGATTTTGGAGTGTACTTCATAAAAATATTTGTAATCGCGGTTAAGGCGCTGATCGCCACCGCCGCCGTCGCGCAGACCCGCGGATCGGGTTCCACCGGTTCGGGCACGATGCGAAGCGATACCGGCACAACGACGACCGCCACGATGGGCACACCCGGTGCGACGGACCCGACGATGCCGCCAAGCGGCAGCACGATGGGAACCGGTTCGAACGGCTTGACCATGAGCGGTTCGGATAGCCGCATGAGCAGCGGCACCACCTCGTCGTCGAGCAGCTCGATGCGACACGGCAAGCACATGCGCCACGCTCGCAACAACAGCGGCAAGTTGACCACCAACGGTCCGACAAACTAAGCTGGAGCCGCTCGACCCGCCGATCGCCGGTCGCACCTGCAAGCGGGATCGAGATACGGCAGTCCCGTTCCGCTTGTTATCTGGCAAATTTGTAAGCGACGTCGGATTAACGAAGCTGGTATCAGCGCGACGCGGCGGAAAACTGCCGTGTGATCCCCAGGGAGTTGAACCGATGAAACTCAGCTATGTTCTTGCGGCAGCCGCCGCCGCCGCGCTCGCCGTTGGCGCCTCGGCGCAGACGACCGACGCGACGACGCCGCCGGCAGCCACCAGCACAAAGTCGACGACCACGACGACGCACACGCACATGCACATGCACCGTCACCATCACCATCACCACATGATGAAGAAGACCGGCATGAAGAGTGGCATGACCGGCGACAAGAGCGGAGCCATGTCGTCGGGCAGCGGCGAAGCGATGACCCCGTCGACGCCGAAGTAAGCTATCGTCTGTCCGGCATTGCACCGCGGTGCAATGCCGGACAGAGTTTTCAATCTTGTTTGTTATTGGTGGAGCCGCCCTGGTCCGCTCATCCCGAGCGAAGTCGAGGCCCCCGTACTGCGGACCGGGCGTCCCTCTACTTCGCTCGGGATGAGTGGAATTGCCTACGCTTCGGTCCCGAAAGAAACCGCGTCTACAGCAGCCCGAGCTGCCGAAAGCTGCCATGGCTGGTGCAGTCGATCACGACATGGTCGTGGACGCCGAGCCCGAGGTTGCGGCCTGCCTCGACTATCGTCTTGATTATCGAGATGTCGTCGCGGCTCAACGACCGGTCGCCGCTCGGGTGGTTGTGGACCAGCACCACCCCCGACAGGCCGAGTTCGAGCGCGCTTGACGATTTCGCGCGGATAGACCGGCGCGGCGTTGACCGTCCCCGCTCCCATCGGCTCGTCGCGGATCATGATGTTGCGGTGGTCGAGGAAGATCACCCGGAACTCCTCGGTGAGACGGTGCGCCATCGCGGCGTGAAGATAATCGAGCAGCGCCTGCCAGCCGCTGAGTACCGGCCGATCGATCGCCGCCGCCTTTGATGACCGCAGCGACGCCCCCTCGACGAACTTCAGCGCCGCCGCGCCGCCGTCGGACAGCCCCTCGACCCGCGACAGCTCGGCCGGGCTAGCGGCAAGCAGCGCCGAAAACGAGCCGAATTCGGTCAGTAGCCGCTTCGCCAGCGGCTTGGTATCGCGCCGCGGAATCGCCAGCCGAGGATAATTTCGAGCAGCTCGTAGTCGAGGAACGCCTCGCCGCCGCCTTCGAGCAGTCGCGCCCGCAGGCGGCTGCGATGCCCCGCCGGATCGCTGGCGGAGTCGATGTCGGCCATCTCAGCCGAACGGCGGGTGATCGAGCCCCGCTGGCGACAGCGTGAACACCTCGCAGCCGGTGTCGATGATGCCGATCGAGTGCTCGAACTGCGCCGACAGCGAACGGTCGCGGGTCACCGCGGTCCAGCCGTCGTCGAGCAGCTTTACTTCGGGGCGGCCGAGATTGATCATCGGCTCGATCGTGAACAGCATACCCGGTTCGAGTCGCTCGCCTTTGCCGGGCCGGCCGACGTGGACGACGTTCGGCGCGTCGTGAAAGACGCGCCCGAGGCCGTGGCCGCAGAAGTCGCGGACCACCGAGCAGCGCAAGCTTTCGGCGTAACTTTGGATTGCCCAACCGATGTCGCCGAGCGTGTTGCCCGGTTTCGCTGCCGCGATGCCGCGCTGTAGGCATTCCCAGGTGATGTCGACCAGCCGCCGGGCCTTGATCGAGACATCGCCGACCAGATACATCCGGCTGCTGTCGCCGTGCCAGCCGTCGACGACAACGGTCACGTCGATGTTGACAATGTCGCCATCCTTCAAGCGCCGCGCGCCCGGGATGCCGTGGCAGACGACGTGATTAATCGAGATACAGCTGGCATGGCTGTAGCCGCGGTAGAAGATCGTCGCCGGCACCGCGCCGCGCGACTTGACGAAGCGCTGGATGCGTTCGTCGAGATCACCGGTCAGCGTTTCGGGCGCAACGAACGGCACCAGCATGTCAAGCACTTCGGCCGCGAGTCGTCCGGCCACCCGCATCCCGGCGAATGCCGCAGCGCCATGGTGCTTGATCGCACCGGTGGCGTCGTCGGCGGCAGGATCGGGCAGGGTCGTTGACATGTGCGCGATGTATGGCGTTCGGGGCGCGCAAGCAATCGGGGCGGCGGTGACGATCGGCTGATCAGGCTAATGACACGGCGGCGCTAGCGTCCCGCCCGGCGTCAGCGCTGGCCGCGGCGTAGGCTGAAGCGTACCTTCCGAGCGCGGAAGTCAAGCGAGACTCGGCGGAAGCTCTGCAATACATCGGTGCCGAGCAGCAGCGCCGGCTGCGTCGCCAGCCCGAAGAGCTTGAACGGCGGCGCATCGACGAAGGCCACGGGGACGTTCTGCAGGGTAATATTGCCGATCCGCAGCTCGGGCAGCACGATGAGGCTGGCAACGATGGTCTGCCCGGTGACGCTGATCAACGTGATCGGCTGTAGTGGCGGCGGATGGCGACCGTGGAATACCCGCGCCTGCAATGCCGAGTTGCCCGTCGTGATCTCCGCTCCGGTATCGATGACGGCCGATACACGTATGTCGGCAACGCTCGCCTGCGTCAGGATGAGCTGACCGTGACGGCGGCGCGCGGTGATGACGATCTCGCCTGGTAAGCTCGGCTCGGGGGTACGCGGATCGGCGACGGTGACCGTCTTGGTATCGAAGTCGACCATCAGGCGGGCATCGGCGAGCGCATCGATGCCAATCAAACCCTGCGCGCCGAGAAAGCGTTCGGGCAGCGCCGGAGAATGCACGCCAGCGGAGACGTTCGAGCCGAGCTTGAGCTTGTCGACGACGACGGTTTCGACGCGCGCGGCACCGGCCATGCCCTGCAGGTTGACCGGATCGCCCGGCGGCAGCGCGAGGCGTTTGGCCAGCGCCGCGCCGATCACCGATCGGTCCGCCCCGCTGTCGACGAGGAAGCGGAACGGCCCCTGACCGTTGACATCGACCGCGACGAACATCCGCGAGCGATGCTGCTCGGCGTCGAGCTCGGCCCCGGTAACTTCGAGCGTGTCGTCGATCGTCGCTGGCGTTATCGTTGGTGTCGGCAAGCTAGCTGACGGCTCGCGAGCCGACGGCGGACCGGGTAGCACCTGTGGGCTTGCTGGCGCACTGGCCAACGCCACCGCCCCAAATAGCGCCGCCCCCGCAAATCTCAGGGTGTTCATCGGTTCGGAATGCGCCGTTCGCAGCGGGCGGGCAAGTCACCTCCTGCCGCAGCCCCCTTTCCCGCTTCAGCCCCTTGGGCTAGACCGCAAGAATGCCAGCTGACAGTCCTCACGACGACCGTGTCTACACCGCCGCACTTGTCATCATCGGCGATGAAATCCTGTCGGGACGCACGCAGGATGCCAACCTGACCTATCTCGCCAAGTGGCTTAACGTGCAGGGTATCCGGCTTCGCGAGGTCCGCGTTGTCGCCGACGACATGGCGGCGATCGCCGAGGCGATCAACGCGGTGCGTGGCAGCCACGATTATGTCTTCACCACCGGCGGCATCGGCCCGACGCACGATGACATTACCGTCGACGCGATCGCGGCGGCGGTCGGGGTGCCGGTCGTGATCCACCCGCAAGCGGAGGCAATCTTGCGCGCCTACTACGGCGACAAGCTCAACGACGCCCGGTTGCGCATGGCGCGTGTCCCCGACGGTGCGGAGCTGATCGACAATCCGCGGACCGGCGCGCCAGGTATCCGCTGGCAGAATATCTTTATCATGGCGGGCGTGCCGGTAATCACGCAGGGTATGCTCGCTGCGCTCGACGGCAAACTACCCGGTGGCCACCCGGTGCTATCGCGCACCGTCGGCGCGTGGACCGTCGAGAGCCGGGTCGCGGCGACGCTGGCAGCGGTTGAGAAGGCGCATCCGGGCACGCAGATCGGCAGCTACCCATTCTGGCGTGAAGGTAAGACCGGCGCAAATTTCGTTATCCGCGCCACCGATCCGGCGCTGCTCGACGTGAGTGCGACCTACCTGATGGCAGCGCTCGCCGCCGAAGGCCTCGAAGCGGTCGACGGCGAGTTATGAGGGGCTTGGGCGTATGAACGCAGTAAGGTGGATCCTGTTCGGCGCGCTGCTCGCGGTATTCGTGCTGTTTGCAATCCCGAATTGGACGGTGGTGCAGGTCAATCTTGGGACGACACTGCTCGATGTTCGGCTGCCGCTGCTACTGCTCGCGGGCTTCGTCATCGGCTGGTTGCCGACGCTACTGATGCACTGGACCGCGCGCGCGACGTGGCGGCGGCGCACTGCCAAGGTCGACCGCATGCTCGAGGACGCGCTGTCGACCGGCCCGCGGACCGCACCGCCACCCGTTTTGGCGCCCTACCCGGTGCAGGCGCAGCCGACGATCGTTCCGCCCGGCGCATGACCAACCCGGTCTATGTCGCCATCGATACGCCCGACCTCGCCCGCGCCACGACGCTGGCGCAGGCGGTGCGTGCGCATGTCGGCGGGCTGAAGCTCGGGCTCGAATTCTTCGCCGCAAACGGTCCGGCCGGGGTCAAGGCTTTGGCCGAGCTTGGCTTGCCGGTGTTCCTAGACCTCAAGCTGCATGACATCCCAAACACCGTCGGGCAGGCTGTCGCGGCGCTCGCCCCGCTGGCACCGGCGCTGCTGACGGTGCACGCCAGCGGCGGCGCGGCGATGCTGGCGGCGGCGAAGGCGGCGGCCCCGGCAGCGACGCGGATCATCGCCGTCACCGTGCTGACCAGCCTCGACGACGACGACCTCGCTGCGGCGGGCGTCGCCGACGGCGCGGCGGCGCAGGTCGTCCGGCTGGCAGCAATGACGCGGACGGCGGGCTGCGACGGCGTCGTCTGCTCGCCACACGAGGTGCAGGCGGTGCAGGCGCTTTGGCCCGCCGGGCAGCGCATCGTTCCCGGCGTGCGCCCGGCGGGCAGCGCCGCCCTCGACCAGAAGCGTGTAATGACCCCGGCGCAAGCGCTCGCGGCGGGCGCGACCGTGCTCGTCATCGGGCGGCCGATCACCGCCGCCACCGACCCCGCCGGAGCGGCGCGAGTGATCGCCGCAAGCCTGTGACCGGCGTCAAGATCTGCGGCTTGAGCACGACGGAAACCGTCGACGCGGCAGTGAGCGCCGGGGCGACGCATATCGGCTTTGTGTTCTTCGCCAAGTCCCCGCGCAACATCGATCCCGATCACGCCCGCGCGCTCGGTAACCGAGTGTCGCGGCATGTCTCCCGCGTCGGCGTCTTTGTCGATCCAGCCGACGACCTGCTTGACCGCGCCGTCGCTGCCAGCCTCGACATCCTGCAGCTGTATGGCACCGCTTCCTCCCGTCGTGCCGCAATAGCCGCACGCTATAGCCTGCCGGTGTGGAGCGCCGCCGGGGTCGCCAGCCGGGCCGATGTCGCCGCTGCAGTTGCCGATTCAAGCGGCGCTGAACTGTTGCTGTTCGACGCCAAAGCGCCTAGCGACGCGACCTTGCCGGGCGGTAACGGCGTGCGCTTCGACTGGCGCGTGCTAGCCGGGGTCGCTCCGGGGCGGGCGTGGGGACTGTCGGGCGGGCTCGACGCGGGCAACGTCGGCGAGGCGGTGCGCGGCGTGCGCCCGGCGCTGGTCGACGTGTCGTCGGGGGTCGAAGACGCGCCCGGGGTCAAGTCGGCGGCAAAGATCAAGGCTTTCATCGAGGCAGTCAGGACGGCGTGATGGCAACGGCAGCACTGACACCAGAAGTTCAACCCAGCCTGCGCAGTGGTCCAGACGCGCGCGGCCATTTCGGCGCGTTCGGCGGGCGCTATGTCGCCGAGACGCTGATGCCGCTGATCCTGTCGCTTGAAACGCACTACCGTGCCGCGCAGGCCGATCCGGCGTTCAAGGCCGAGCTCGATTACATGCTGACGCATTATGTCGGGCGGCCGAGCCCGCTGTACTTCGCCGAGCGGCTGACCGAGCGGCTCGGTGGTGCCAAGATCTACTTGAAGCGCGACGAGCTCAACCACACCGGCGCGCATAAGATCAACAACTGCATCGGGCAGATCTTGCTCGCCCGCCGCATGGGCAAGACACGGATCATCGCCGAGACCGGCGCGGGCCAACACGGCGTCGCCACCGCCACCGTCGCGGCGCGCTTCGGGCTACCCTGCGTCATCTACATGGGCGCACGCGACATCGTTCGGCAGGCCCCGAATGTGTTCCGCATGAAGCTGCTCGGGGCCGAAATCCGCAGCGTCGAGAGCGGCTCGAAGTCGCTCAAGGACGCGATGAACGACGCGCTGCGCGACTGGGTCACCAACGTCGACGACACCTTCTACATCATCGGCACCGCGGCGGGTCCGCATCCGTATCCCGAACTCGTTCGCGACTTTCAGTCGGTAATCGGGCGCGAAGCGCGCGAGCAGATGCTCGCCGCCGAAGGCCGGTTGCCCGATGTGCTGTGCGCCTCGATCGGCGGCGGCTCGAACGCCATCGGGCTTTTCCACCCGTTCCTCGACGACGCGGGCGTCCGCATGATCGGCGTCGAGGCAGCCGGCCGCGGCCTCGACAGCGGCGCCCACGCGGCGAGCCTTGCAGGCGGCGTGGCGGGCGTACTGCACGGCAACAAGACGATGCTGCTGCAGGATGCCGACGGCCAGATCACCGAGGCGCACTCGATATCGGCGGGACTCGACTATCCCGGCATAGGCCCCGAACACGCGTGGCTGCATTCGATCGGGCGGGTCGAATACCAGTCGGCGACCGACACCGAAGCGCTCGCCGCGTTCCAGCTGCTGTGCACCACCGAGGGCATCATCCCGGCGCTTGAACCAGCGCATGCGCTGGCCGCCGTCCGCCGCTTCGCCCCGGGGCTGAGCGCGGAGACGCTACTGGTGGTGAATTTATGCGGGCGGGGGGACAAGGACATTTTCACCGTGGCGGAAGCGCTGGGGGTCGGGTTGTGAGCGTGGCGTTCGGGTCCCTCCCGGCTTCGGAGAGGGGAACCGCGGTTGCGGCAGATGAGCGGTCAAGCGAGATGCGCGCAACTATCTCTGGACATGAACGACCAGGTTTCCGCAATATTTCCGATCGCTCATCCACTACGCCGAAGAGGCGCGGTCCCTCTTCCCGGAGCCGGGGAGGATCAGCGTAGTGGACCGCCTCGCGCGCCGCTTCGCCGCCTGCGCCGTTCAGCAGCGCGCCGCGCTGATCACCTTCGTCACCGCGGGCGACCCCGACCTCGACACCTCGGCGCGGGTTCTGCGCGCGCTCGTCGCTGGCGGGTCCGACATCGTCGAGATCGGCATGCCGTTCACCGATCCGATGGCGGACGGCGATGCGATCCAGGCAGGTAATCTGCGCAGCCTCGTCAGCGGTACGACGCTGCGCGCGGTACTGGCGATGGTAACTCAATTTCGCCGCAACGACGACACGACGCCACTGATCCTGATGGGCTATTTCAACCCGATCCTCGCGTACGGCCCCGCGCGCTTCGCCGCCGACGCGGCGGTCGCCGGGCTCGACGGCACCATCGTCGTCGACCTGCCGCCTGAGGAAGACGGCGAACTCGCACCATTGCTTGGTGGCCACGGTCTGCACAATGTCCGCCTCGCGACGCCGACGACCGACGCGGCGCGGTTGCCGAAGGTGCTCGGCGGTGCGTCGGGTTTCGTCTATTATGTCGCCGTTGCCGGAGTCACCGGCGCGGCTTCGGCGACCGACCACGACATCGCGCATGCGGTGGCGCGCTTAAAAGCGGCGACGCCGCTGCCGGTCGCGGTCGGCTTCGGCATCAAGACTCCGGCGCAGGCGGCCGCCGTCGCGCGCCACGCCGACGGCGTCGTCGTCGGCTCGGCGATTGTCTCGATGATCGGAGCCGCGTCGACGGCGCGCGCCAACGATCTGCCCGAGCAGGTCGAAGACTTCGTCCGCAGCCTCGCCGACGCGGTCGCCAGCGCCCGCGTCTTGGCACCCGCCGCATGAGCTGGTTGACCCGCCTGCGCCCCAAGCTGACGTCGATGCTCAGCCGCCGCTCGACGCCCGAGAAGCTTTGGCACAAATGCCCGAAGTGCGGCGCGATGCTCTACACCAAGGAGTTCGAGGAGGCGCTGCACGTCTGCCCGCGGTGCGGCAATCACGAACGCATCGGCCCTGCGGTGCGATTCGCGCAGGTCTTCGACAACGGCGCGCACGAGCGCCTCGACGTGCCGCGCGTGCCCGAGGACCCGCTCAGGTTCCGCGACCAAAAGCGCTATGTCGACCGGCTCAAGGCGGCGCGCGAGGCGACCGGCGACGACGAGGCGATGGCGGTCGCCACCGGCAGGCTTGGCGGCATCGCGGTTGTCGTTGCGGTGCAAAACTTCGCCTTCATGGGCGGCTCGATGGGACTCGGCGTCGGCGAGGCGTTTCTGACTGCCGCGGCGGCCGCGATCAAACAACGCGCGCCGCTGATCGTCTTCACTGCGGCGGGCGGCGCGCGCATGCAGGAGGGTATCCTGTCGCTGATGCAGATGCCGCGCACCACCGTGGCGCTCGCCGAACTGCGCGAGGCCGGGCTACCTTATCTGGTCGTGATGACCGATCCGACGACCGGCGGCGTCACCGCGAGCTACGCCATGCTCGGCGACATCGCGCTCGCCGAGCCGGGTGCGCTGATCGGGTTTGCAGGACAGCGCGTCATCGAGCAGACGATCCGCGAGAAGCTCCCCGACGGCTTCCAACGCGCCGAATATCTGCTCGAACACGGCATGCTCGACATGGTCGTGCCGCGCCGCGAGCTGCGCTCCACGTTGACGCGGCTGGTCGGCCTGCTGATGCGCCCGCTACTGGCCGCGGCGTAGCTCGCAGCGTCGATGGAAGCCGCACATTCCGACAATCCGGTGCTCGACGCGCTGCTGGCGGCGGCGTTCAAGCTGCATCCGGCCGAAATCGACCTCGGGCTCGAGCGCCTCGAGCGCCTGCTCAAGCGGCTCGGGCATCCCGAACGCAAGCTGCCGCCGGTGTTTCACGTCGCCGGGACCAACGGTAAAGGCTCGACCTGCGCCTTTCTGCGCGCCTGCATCGAGGCCTCGGGACAGCGCGTCCACGTCTACACCTCGCCGCACCTCGTGCGCTTCAACGAGCGCATCCGACTAGCGGGTAGCCTGATCGACGACGCGACGCTGATCACGACGCTGCGCGACGTGCTCGACGCCAACGGCACCGCCACGATCACTTTCTTCGAGCTGACCACCGCCGCCGCGTTCCTCGCCTTCTCGCGGGTCGCCGCCGATGCCTGTATCCTCGAAGTCGGCATGGGCGGGCGGCTTGATGCGACCAACGTCATCGCCGCACCGGTGGTCTGCGGCATCGCACAGCTCGGGCTCGATCATCAGGCGTGGCTGGGCAACTCGATCCTCGACATCGCGCGCGAGAAAGCCGGCATCGCCAAGCGCGGCGTGCCGCTGGTCTGCGCGCGCTATCCCAAAACCGTCACCGGGCGCATCGCCGAGGTCGCCGGGCTCGCTGGAGCCAGACTGCTGACGCGCGGCGACGAGTGGGACGCGGCTCTGTATGAAGACGGGCTGCATTACCGCGACGTCGCCGGCAAGCTCAGCCTGCCGCTGCCGCGATTGCAGGGCGCGCATCAGCTCGACAATGCCGCGCTGGCAGTGGCGATGCTGCGCGCGCAACACGCCGTCGCGGTTCCCGAGGCGGCGCTGCGAGCCGGCATGGGCTGGGCCGAGTGGCCGGCGCGGTTACAGCGGCTCGACCGCGGGCCGCTGCTCGGCCGCTTGCCTGCCGGCAGCGAGCTGTGGCTCGACGGCGGCCACAACCCCGCCGCCGCGCGGGTCATCGCCGATGCCTTCCGCAGCCATCCGCTGACCGAGCGGCCGTTCTATCTGGTCGCCGGGATCCTCATCACCAAGGACGCGCCGGGGTTCTTCAAGGCATTCGCCGGGCGGGTCACCGCGACGTACACCGTGCCGATTGCCGGGCACGAGGCGCACCCGCCCGAGCAGCTCGCCCGCGATGCGACCGCGGCAGGACTCGCCGGGCAGTCCGCGGCGAGCATCGCCGACGCGCTCGGCACCATCGCCAAGGGTAGCGACCGCAGCCGGCCGCCGGTGGTGCTGATCACCGGCTCGCTCCACCTAGCGGGCGCGGCGCTGGCGGAGAACGGGCAAACGCCGGAGTAGTTCTCGACAGGCTTGCGCCAGCACAGCTGGCCGCATTCGGTCATTCCCGTTTGCGCGATCACCCCGTATCAAGGTCGCATGACCACGGAGTATCCGATGCGCCCGCTGCTGTTGCTACTCGCTTTGACCCTTGCCACCCCGGCGGCAGCGGTGCTGCGCGTCGACATCAACACCGGCATCGCGCAGCCGCTGCCCGTTGCCATCCCCGCCTTCGCCGCCGCTGCGCCCGCGCCGACCGCCGCGGGCACCACCACCGAACTCGGCGCCAAGGTTGCGCAGGTTATCGCGGGCGACCTCGGCAGCTCGGGGTTGTTCCGCCCGCTCGACCCGGCCGCGTACACCACGACGGTCAGCACCGCCGACGTCACCGCTCCGCAGTTTGCCAGCTGGCGCACGCTCGCGGCGCAGGCGCTGATCACCGGCAGTGTCGCGGTCAACCCCGACGGCGGCATTACAGTGGGCTGCTACGCCTATGACGTGTTCTCGAGCGAGGAGCTGGCGCGGCAGGGCTTCGTCACCACCGCGGCGAACTGGCGGCGCGCCGCACACAAGTGCGCCGACCTCGTCTATTCGCGACTGACCGGCGAAACCGGCTATTTCGACAGCCGCATCGTCTATGTCTCGGAAACCGGGCCCAAGACGCATCGCATCAAGCGGCTCGCGGTCATGGACCAGGACACCGCCAACCACCGCTTCCTAACCAACGGCCAGAATCTGGTGCTGACCCCGCGGTTCGCGCCGAACCAGCAGACGATCACCTATATGTCGTTCGCCAACGACAGGCCGCGAATCTGGGTCTATACGCTCGGCACCGGGCATCAGGAGGCGGTTGGCGATACTGTCAACATGAGCTCGGCGCCGCGCTTCTCGCCCGACGGATCGGCGCTGGTCTATTCGGTCAGTCAGAACGGCACGACCGACATCTACCGGATGGATCTCGCCAGCCGCCGCGTCACGCGCCTGACCAACGGTCCCAGCATCAGCACCTCGCCGAGCTACTCGCCCGACGGCAGCAAGATCGTCTTCGAATCCGATCGCGGCGGCGGGCAGCAGGTTTATGTAATGAATGCCGACGGTTCGAACCCGCATCGGATCAGCTTCGGCACCGGCCGGACGGGCACGCCGGTCTGGTCACCACGGGGCGACCTGATCGCTTTCACCCGCCTCGCCGGGGGTGCCTTGTTCAGGATCGGCGTGATGAAGCCCGATGGCTCAGGCGAGCGACTGCTGACCAACGCGCATCAGGATGAAGGCCCGACGTGGTCGCCCAACGGCCGCGTTCTCATGTTCTTCCGGACGGCACCGGGACGAAGCGGCAAGGTCGACCTTCATTCGGTTGATCTGTCGGGACAGAACGAGCGCAAACTGCAAACGCCGCTCGATGCCTCCGATCCCGCATGGTCGCCATTGTTGCCTTAACCAAACCGGCCTAGAAGCGGACCGTTACTGGTAAGAAAGGGCGATCGATGCTGAACCGTGTTGCGCAATTGAGCCTCGTCGCGGCGTTGCTCGCCATCTCGGCGTGCACCAAGAAGAAGCCGCTGCCGCCGCCGCCGCCGCCCGCCACCGCACCATCGACGCCGGTTACCACGTCCGGCACCAGCGGCGAGAACCCGACCGGCGTAACGTCGGCGAACACGCCGGGCAGCGTCGCCGACTTCAAGGCGGTATCGGGTGGCGATACGGTGCTGTTCGGCTATGACAGTTATGAGATCGACGATACGTCGCGCGTCATCCTCGGCAAGCAGGCCGAATGGCTGGCGCGCTACCCGCAGGTCAAGGTGACGATCCAGGGCCACACCGACGACCGCGGCACCCGCGAGTACAACCTCGCACTCGGCGACCGCCGTGCCAATGCTGCGAAGAACTTCCTCGCCGCGCAGGGCGTCGCGACGCCGCGCATCGCGACGATCAGCTACGGCAAGGAGCGCCCGGTGGCGGAGGGCTCGGACGACGCGGCGTGGGCGCAGAACCGGCGCGCGGTGACGGTGATTACGGCAGGGGCGCGGTAGGCTTCTTAGCCTCCTCCCCCTTTAGGGAGGGGGCTGCGGGGGACTTGCTTTCTTGCAACCGGTCCCAACGAAATCACGAAGTCCCTCCCCCGGCCCCTTCCTCATGTGGAGAGTGGGAGCTGAAGCGTAAGCGGCTAAACCCGCACCAGCCCCGCCACCGCGGCCACCCGAGCACCCGGAAACAGCGCCTGGCCCAGCCGCTCCGGATCGAGCCCGAACTGCGCGCTCGTCACCCCGAGCAGCACGCCGCGCAGGTCGGTCGTCGGCATCAGATCGCGCCCCTGATACAGCGCCCCCGGCTTCAGCCCTGGCCAGTCGGCGAGGACGCGGCCGCCTTGCACCGCGCCGCCCGCGAGGATGGCGATGCCGCCCGTGCCATGGTCGGTGCCACCGGTGCCGTTGACCGCCACCGTCCGCCCGAATTCGGTTGCGGCGAGCACCGTCGTCTGCCGCCATGCCTCACCGAGGCCATCGCGCAGCGCCGCGATCGTCGCGTCGAGCTGCCTGAGCTGGGTGTTGAGCCGCCCGGCCTGCTGCGCATGGGTATCCCAGCCGAGCACCTCGATCACTGCAATACGCGGCCCGTTCGGCTTGGCGAGGAACGTCGCCGCGAGCTTGCCGAGCGCGGCAGGGTTGCCGCCTTTCCCACCCGCAGCTGCGGTACCCGCGTCGCCAGCCAGCATCCGCGCGTCCATCGCCTCGGACCACAACGGATGCAGCAGCGCATCGGGCTGGTACATCGCGGTGACGCGCTGGAGCAAATCGTCGCCCGCCTGCGGCAGCACCGACGGCGCGTACGAGGTCACCGGAGCCGCGCCGCGCAGCACCATCGGCACCGTCGCGGCGATCGCGATCGGAGCCTGATGCGCGCCGGGAATCGCGCCGACCAGCCGGTTGAGCCAGCCGTCCTTGAGCGCGTACGCCGCGGTGCCGCCGGTCTCCAGAACGTTCTGCGCATCGAAATGCGAGCGCTCGCGGTATGGTGACGCAACTGCGTGAATGAACATCGCCTCGCCCTTGGCGTACATTGCCGCGGTCTCTGCCATCGCCGGGTGGAGCGCGAACATGCCGTCGAGCTTTGCCGCCGCGCCGCCCGGCGGTTCGGACAGACTGCCGCGCTGCCCGGTGTAGGCGCTGTCGCTCACCGGCATGACGACCGACAGGCCGTCCATCGCACCCCGCAGCACGATAAACACGAAGCGCGCCTCGCCGGGTGCGGCGGCGAAGACGATACGCGGGCTCAGCGCCAGCGCAGTGGTCAGCGCGGCCTTGCCCAGCAGGTTGCGGCGAGTGAGGTTCATCGTGATTGTCCGTTCGAAACTGAGGCGGCGGTCATCGCCGCATGAACTCGGGCGCGACGAGCAGCAGCGCCATCGCCTGCGCCGGGCTATCGGCGCTCGCAACTGCCGCCGCGCTCGACGGGCTCCATATCGCCGGCAGCAGCCGCAGCCCGAGCGTGCGCGCATCGAGCCGGTCGCCGACGGTCGCGGCGATCGCGCGCGCCACCTCGACCCGGCGCAGCAGCGCGTCGGGCGCGGCCCAGCTCGCGGCAATATCGTCCCAGCCCGCCGGCGACCCCGGCCGCCACGTCGGCTGGCCGAGTTCGGTAAGCGCGCCGGCCGCCTTCAGGTCGGGCAGCTCGCGCGCGCCGATGCCGCGCAGCGCCGACACCGTCCACTCCCACGGCGTCTTGAACTTCGGCAGCGGTGCCGCCCACGCCTCGGGCGCAGCGAGCAGCGCGGCATACACCTTCCTGAGGTCGCCGCCACTCTCGACGTGCACCGCCGCGAGTTTCGCCACCAGCGCTGGCGGCGGCACGTCGGCGACGAAATGCCGGACCAGCTTGGTCGCCAGATGCGTCGCGGTCGCCGGATGCACTGCGAGGTCAGCGAGCATGGCCTGCGCCTGACCATCGCCATTGTCGCCGTAGCGCTTGCCGAGCAGCGTCCGCGTCCCCGGCTCGTGCCACCCGGCCTGATAGACGAACGCGCCGTCGGGAGCCTCGACACCGATCGGCCGCTTGACGAAACCGCCGACACTCCAGCCGGTCAGCGCCCGCGCCAGCTCCTGCACGTCGGCCTGCGTATAGCCGCTGCCGAGGCCGAGCGTGTGCAGCTCCATGATCTCGCGCGCGAGATTCTCGTTGAGCCCGACCTTGCGCTTTGCACCGGGGCGCAGCGCCGCCCACGCGCCGATCAGCGACTGCGGCCCGATCGACTGCGCCTGGTCGAGGTACAGCAACATCGCCGGATGCTGTTCGACCGCCAGCAGCATATCGCCGAAGCGCCCCGCGACGTGCGGGCGAATTGCCTCGAACTCGAGCGTCCCAGCCAGCCCGACAGTAGTCAGCTTGTCCGCCGATACCGCGAAGTGGTTGGCCCAGAAGTGCGTCAGGCGCTCGGCGAACGGCGCGGGCGAGACCAGTGCGGCGCTCAGCCGGACGCTGACCAGCGCGCCGTAGGACGCGCGGTAACCCGACCGCAGCGACTTGCGCACGTCTTTCGCCGCCGTCTTGTCGCCGCTCGCCGCGACGCCCTTGAGCTGATCGAGGTAGTTGTGGAACTGCCGCGCCATCGCCGCGCTGCCGGGAGCCGCGGCGATCAACGCCGGGCGCGGGTCAAATTGCGCGAACTGCGTGTGCAGCCAGCGCTTCGGATCGGCAGGCGGTGTCTCGTCGGCACGCGCGCCAAGCCCGAAGCGGTTCATCGCGATTGCGGTAATCGTATCCATGAGGGGGATACGCGACGAGGCTGGCAATCCCTCGTTATCCGACTTTGCTGATCGTCTCGTCCAGCCGCGCCACCACCAGCCCGAGCTTGCTGATCACCATCCGGTTGTGCGCGCTGCGGCTGTCGGCGGCGAGATCGAGCCACTGATCGGCGATCAGCCCGACTTTCATCGCGAAGTGCAGATGCAGCCGGTTGCCGTCGACGTCGCCGCGCACCGGCCCACTGGCATCGGTCAGCGTCCCGGCATAATGGCCGGCGCTGATCTCGCGGATACGCCATTCGCGATGCGTGGGGACTTCGCTGCCCTGCGTCACCATCTGGTCGAGCACCAGCGTGCCGTCCGCCTCGAGACGTCCACGGCCTTCGACGACGGTGTGCTTGCGCTTCGACAACGCGATCTTGAGCTCGCCATCGCCGTGGGTGCGGCCGTCGAAGAAGCGCTGCACCGAAAAGCGCGGCGCGGGCGCGGGCGGCGAGCGCGGCGCGGACTGCCCGGCACAGGCGGCGGTGGCAACAGTCAGGAGCAGGAGGAGGACACGCATTCCCTCATAACGCGGCACCGCGCCGATCGCTTCACGCCGCCGTTGCCGCGCCCGCCGTTCCCGTGCCTGCCGTGCTCCCGCTCATCGCCTCGCGCAAACCCGCGATCGTGCCGTAGTGCGTCATGTCGAGGTGCAGCGGCGTCACCGACACGCAGTTCTCACGCATTGCCTTGAGATCGGTGTCGTGTCCGGGCGAGGCCATCTCGCGGCCGTAGCCGAACCAGTAATATGGGAAGCCGCGCGGGTCGACGCGCGCGTCGATGACGATGTTCCCATAGTCGCGCTGCCCCTGCTCGGTGACATGGACGCCGCGCACTTCGCTCGCGGGAACCGGCGGGAAGTTGATGTTGATCAGCACGCCGGGAGCCCAGATCGTGCCGAGTAGCCGCTTGACGATGTCCGCCCCCAGCGCGGTCGCGGCGTCGAACTTCTCCTGTCCGGCGCTGTAGTCGGCCATAACTTGCGACAGCGCCACCGAACGGATGCCCGCGAGGCAGCCCTCCATTGCTGCCGACACCGTGCCCGAATAGGTCACGTCCTCGGCGAGGTTGCCGCCGCGGTTGACCCCCGACAGCAGCAGGTCGGGCCGGTGTTCCTTCATCACCTGGCCGACGGCCATCATGACGCTGTCGGTCGGCGTGCCGCGTACCGCGAAGCGTTTGGGCCCGAGCTTGCGCAGCCGGATCGGCGCGGTCAGCGTCAGCGAATGGCCGGTCCCCGACTGCTCCTCGGCGGGCGCGACCACCCAGACATCGTCCGACAACTGCGCCGCGATATGTTCGAGCGCGACAAGGCCCGGAGCTTCGATGCCGTCGTCATTGGTAAGCAGGATGCGCATGTAAATTCCTTTTTTTACCCTCTCCCTTCAGGGGAGCGGGTGGGAGGGTGACGGTCGTCGCCGGACGGTCGCCTTCGCTGGACAGAGCCCCCCCCTTCCCCCGCGTGGAGGACACGCGGCCCTAACCCTCCCCTGAAAGACGAGGGGTCGGACTAGCTTGGTGTGAGTGCGGTCACGCCGCCCATATACGGGTGGAGTACGTCAGGAACGTGAACCGAGCCGTCGGCGCGCTGATAATTCTCGAGCACCGCGACCAGTGTCCGGCCGACGGCCAGTGCCGAGCCGTTGAGCGTGTGAACGAAGCCGCGCGAGCCCTTCTCGCCCTTGGCGCGGTAGCGCGTGTTCATCCGCCGCGCCTGAAAATCGCCGCAGTCCGAGCAACTCGAAATCTCGCGGTACTGCCCTTGCCCCGGCAGCCAAACTTCGAGGTCATACGTCTTGTACGCCGCGAACCCCATGTCGCCGGCGCACAGCAGCATCCGGCGATACGCCAGCCCAAGCCGGTCGAGGATCGTCTCGGCACACACAGTCATGCGCTTATGCTCGGCCGCTGCCGCCTCGGGCGCGACGATCGACACCAGCTCGACCTTCTCGAACTGATGCTGCCGGATCAGCCCGCGCGTATCGCGTCCCGCCGATCCCGCCTCCGAGCGGAAGCAGGGGGTTAGCGCGGTAAAGCGCAGCGGCAGCGTTGCGAGATCGACGATCTGCTCGCGCACGAGATTGGTCAGCACAACCTCGGCCGTCGAGATCAGGTAGCGGCCGTCGGTGGTCTTAAACAAGTCCTCCTCGAATTTCGGCAGCTGCCCGACCCCGAACACCGCCGCCTCGCGCACCAGCAACGGCGGCGCGACCTCGGTATAACCGTGCTCGGCGGTGTGGACGTCGATCATGTACTGGCCGAGCGCGCGGTGAAGGCGGGCGAGCGGACCCTTGAGGACGGCGAAGCGGGTGCCAGCGATTAGCGCGGCGACCTCGGGGTCGTAGCCGAGGCGAAGGGCAAGGGTGTCGTGTTCGAGAGGAGCAAAGGCGAAAGTCGGCTGGATGCCGCG
>JAYTHJ010000023.1:0-2065 GCA_043732725.1 Sphingomonadaceae bacterium
GCATTGGGCCATCGAGAATAGCCTCCATTGGGTCATGGATATGGTCTTTCGCGACGACGAGTGCCGCGTCAGTACCGGCCACGCCCCAGCCAATTTCACCACCGTCAAAGATGTCGCACATAATCTCATGCGACGCTCACCGGGCAAAGACTCCATGCACCTCAAGCGCAAAGTCGCCGCTTGGAACGACGACTTCCTCGTCAGCCTCATCGCCCAGTGACCAACTCACCCGATTCCTCTGCTGCTGCGCGCCCATCGAATGGCCGACGACCAGCGCCAGCGTGGTAATGTTGAAAAGCTCGGAAGCGAGACGATGCTGCAGCAGGATGTTGTCGCGGACCGTTGCCAGCGGGAAGCGCGGTTCGTCGTTCGCGCCGGCGTATTGCTCGGCGATGATGACAGACCGTTGCCGAGCATGTTGGGCACGATGATAAAATAGTGTTTGGGGTCGAGCGCCAAGCCGGGACCGATCGCCCAAGCGTTGCTGTCATGCGTGCCGGAATAATGGGTCGGATAGGCGATCGCGTTACTGCGCGCGGCATTCATCTTTCCAAGCGTTCGATACGCGATCCGCACGGCGGGAAGCACGGCACCCGATTCGAGCGCTACGTCGCCAGCTTCGAAGATCTCGCAGTTCGCCATCTGCCAGCCTCCCTCGCCGGCGTCGCCTAATGGCGAATGAAATCCTAGCAACCGATCGATTTGCTATACCGTAGGATATTATCGCTGCCCCGCACACGCTAAGGCCGGTGCCGACAGGTGGGGAGCGACGGGTGATGACAACGGATGAGATGATTGCTCTATCGGCGGTCGATGCGGTCGCGGCGATGCGCAACGGACGATTCACCGCGCTCGCCTATGCCAAGGCGGTGCTCGCCCGCTGCGCCGACGCGGCCGATCTGAACGCCTTCGTCACGCTCGATCGCGCTGCGGGCGGCGGCGCGGGCGGCAGATGCGGGCCGGGCGGCTGGCGATACCCTCGGGCCGCTCCACGGCCTGCCGATGCCGGTAAAGGACAGCGTCGCCACCGCTGACCTGCCGACGACGGCCGGCACGGCTGCACTGCGCGATTTCCACCCGGCGGCGGATGCAACGGTGGTCGCGCGGCTGCGCGCCGCGGGCGCGATCGTGCTCGGGAAGACCAATCTGCACGAACTGTCGTTCGGCTGGACCAGCAACAACCTGACCTACGGACCGGTGCACAACCCGTGGGACAGGTTACGGATCCCGGGCGGCAGTAGCGGCGGTACCGCCGCCGCAGTTGCCGCAGGCATGGCACCGCTGGGCGTGGCGGAAGACACACAGGGATCGATTCGCGTACCCGCAGCGCTGTGCGGTGTCGCCGGGTTCCGGCCGACGACCGGACGCTATCCCAACGACGGGTGCGCGCCGATCAGTGGGCTGTTCGATCAGATCGGACCGATCGCGCGCCATGTCGCCGATCTCGCGCTGTTCGTCGCCGTCATGACGGGGGACGATTCGCCAATCGAGACGATCGCGCTCGACGGATTGCGACTGGTCGTCGCGCGCGAGTACTTCTTCACGGGTCTCGATCCGTCGGTGGCAGTGGTTATCTGCGGCCCTATCCCGGCCGCGCACGGCGTGGTGCGTTGGCGACTGATCGATCTCGTGCAGTGGATCCGGGACGAGTTTGCGGTGTCGATCAGCACCCAGACGCTGAGCCGCGCGCTGCGGGCGATGGGCTATCGCAAGCTGACGGCGCGCCCGCGCCACCACGCCCAGGGGGCCGATGCTATCGACGTTTTTAGAAAGATTTCCCCGCCCAGGTGGCAGCGATCCGGGCGGTCCTCCCCCGCGGCACACCCATAGCGCTGTGGTGGCGCGACGATGCGCGGGTCGGCCAGAAGAACGGCATCACCCGCCGCTGGGCCAGGCGCGGGACAAGGCCGTCTGCGCCAAAAGACCAACGCACCACCTCGGCGTACATCTACGGCGCCATCTGCCCCGCCGAGGGCAAGGGCGCGGCGCTCGTCCTGCCCCGCTGCAATACCGAAGGCATGACGCTGCATCTCGCCGAGATATCCGCTGCCGTGGCGCCCGGTGC
>JAYTHJ010000024.1:0-2060 GCA_043732725.1 Sphingomonadaceae bacterium
CTTCGTCGACTGGTATCGCGGTTCCGCCGGGCTTTAGCGGGTCGCCAGGATCCCGAGCGTCGCAATCGAAGTGATCAGGCTGCCGAAGATGCCGCTGACGTCGCGGACGATATCGAGCGTGAACAGCGGGTCGATGTTCTTGGGTACAACGATGGTACTGCCCGGCGGCACCACGATCGCGGCATCGCGACCGGGCTTCTGGCCGCGCGGAACCGGTCGCGCGGTGCCGTCGGGCAACACGAGGTAGATGCGCCGCTTGTCAGCGGTGAAGGCGGTGCCGCCGGTCTCGCTCAGATAGTCGCTGACATGCTTGCCCGCGACGAACTGCAGCGCGCCGGGGTTGCTAACGTCGCCGAGAGCCAGCACGAAACCCGGCCGCTTAGGCACGTACACCGCGTCGCCCGACTCGAGCACCGTATCGAGATCAGGCCGCAGTGCGAGCGCGCGCGGGTCGGCCTCGATGACGACGCGGCCGGGTAGCTCAAAACTCGATAGCGACGCGATCAGCGTCGTTGCCGAGGCGATACCGTCGCCGCCGCTACCGTTACCCGACTTGCGCGCCGAAACCGCCAATAGCGCGTTGCTCAGTTCGCGCCCGGTGCGTCGCAGGCCTTCCTGCTGCAATTCCTTGACGCTGCGCCGCGTGAAGATCGTCCCGTACGGATAGGCCTGCGCCGTCACTCCCCCGGCTCGCGCGATCAACTGCGACAGCGTCTCGCCCTTGCGGATCGAATACAGCCCCGGCCGCCCGAATTCGCCGGTCAGCAGCACGCCGCCACTCTCGAACTGTGGCTGAGCGGCGTTGAACCGCAGATCATCGCCGCCGCGCAGCAGCGTTGTCGTCAGCATACTGCCGTTCTCGTTGATGGGAACCGAAATGTATCGGTCGGCACCAGCGTCGGCGCGGGTGATGTCGAGCGTCAGCGACTGCGCACTGGCCAGGATACCCTCGGCGACACTGGCGATATCGCGCGCGCTGACCGCGCCGGCGATCGGATAGACTCCGGGTCGCCGGACCGCGCCGCCGACGCCGACGGCGTTCTCGATCAGCACCGGCAGCAGCTCGGGCTCCTCTTCGAACACCGACGGACAGGCCCCCGAGGGGGGCGCGGGAAAAGCCGAGTCTGGGCTAACCGGCAAATCGCGCAACACGGCACCAGTCCGCGGATCGATCTGCTGATACCGTTCGGTCGAATTGTCATTCGAGTTGTCCGCCTGCTGCTGCTGTCCAGTGCGACGCTGATTGGCACCGGCACGTTGGTCGGCGATCAGGCCGACCTGATCGGGTCCGGTACGCAGCGCCTGCTCGCCACCGCGCCCGGCTTGCTGCGTCCCACCAGTCGCCGCGATGTCGCTGGTGCCATTGCGCTCGACAATGAACGAGCCGCGCGTAACGACGTTGAAGCGCGCCGATTGGGTATCGCGCACCAGTGCTTCAAGCCTGTCGAGCGACGCACATTGCAACAGCGGATTCGGCTGGCCGAGCACCACGCGGCGTACCGCGTTACGGTCGAGGAAGTCGATGTCGCCGCGGCTGAACACATACAGCCGGTCGTCGCTGCGCAGCGCGACACCGGGGCGATTGCGCAGCGCGGTGAGCAGGTTGACCGGCTCGAACACCCGCGCCGCGGTCACCGGATCTCGGCGGATCAGAACCGCCATCGGCAAATAGGTGTCGAAGCGCAGGTCGGCGATGTCGCCGAGCAGGTCGCGCACCGTTGGCGCGGCAAGGATCGAGCGCGGGCCGGGGTTTGCCACATAGCCGCGCAGGACGACGCGGCCGGTCGAGCCGCCGGCGCTGCCTCCGACGAGCTGTATCGCGTCGCCCGCCTGTACCGGGCTGCGCAAACTGGCGGCGCGAACGAACTGCTCGTGTCCATCGGCGGTAATACGGCTGATCGCCAGCGAATTGCCACGCGGCCGCAGCGCGCCGCCGGCGTAGTCGAGCACTGCGCCGACGCTGGTGCCGCGGCGGATCTCGTAGATGCCGGGCCGCGCGACATTGCCGGCGATCGCGACGGTGTCGCCGATAACCGGTACGATAATGCGGTCGCCATCGT
>JAYTHJ010000025.1:0-2059 GCA_043732725.1 Sphingomonadaceae bacterium
CATGAAGATAGTTGCCCGGAAACTTGTCGACGAAACGGGGACGCTCGCCGCGTCGCGATCGGGTCCGCTCGAGATAGTCCGCGCCAAGTTTGGCGAAATCATCGAGCGGCAGGTCCGGGATCAATTCAGGATAGCGCCCATCGACCGCAAGTCCGGCTGCGATCGCGGTGATGTCGGGCAGTTCCGATGCCCCCTCGACCATACTATGGCTGGCAAGGATCTGTTCGACAAGGGTCGATCCTGAGCGCGGCAGGCCGACGACGAAGATCGGATCGCTCGACGGCGATCCTGCTCCGGCGCGCTTGGCGAACAGGTCCGCTGACCAAACCACGTTGGTCCGGGAGACAAAGGCAGAATGGGCCGTTCGGTCGTGCGGATGGCTCGCGCGGTTCAACGCGTTGGCCGCGCTGAAGGCGTCAAACGCATCGGCGAACCGGCCTTCGTCGTCCATCGCCTTGCCCAGCGCGAAATGAAGCCATGTCCTCGCGTCTGAGCGGAGGCGCCGGTTCGCCAGGCAGTTCTGCATCGCCGCGATATCGTCGCCCGAAAACCGCCAGGTCTTGAGGTTGGCAAGGCTCCACCAGGCTTCGGTGAAACCGGCGTCGCAGGCAATCGCCCGGCGATAGGCGGCGACCGCTTTCGCCTGCAGCCCAACGACCCGCAGCGCATGACCAAGACCATGCCAGAGCGGCGCGCTGTCGGCGTCGATCGCCGTGGCAGCGCGATATTCGGCGACACTTCGGTCCGTCTTTCCAAGCTGCATCCAGACCGCTCCCGCCAGCGCGTGCACTGCCGAAACATGCGGCAGTTCGGTCACCAGCCGCTCGATCGTCGCTTGCGCTTCGTGATCGCGCTGCCAGCGATGTAACAAAGCGGCGCGATGAAACAGGGCGGGCCAGAAGTCCGGCGCCAATGCGATCGCCCGGTCGAGCCATCGCTCGGCTTCCCCGTCGTCACCTGCGCGCGCTGCCGCGTCGGCCCGCACTCGAAGCCACGCGATATCGTTCGGGTCAAAACCGGCGTCGCCAATCCATTCTGCTCACTTTTTCGCCGCCGCAATTGCGTCATCCGTCAGTCCCTGCATCGCGAGTTGATCGGCGAGCGCATGCCAGGCAAGCGGCGAGCCAGGATTCAGCACTGTCGCGCGCTGCAAGGCGAGGATCGCGCCGGCACCGTCACCGAGGCCGGCGCGGGCCATTCCGTCTTCGAACGCAACGCCCCACGCCTTTGGCAACGCAAGGGCCAGTGGCGAAAGATGTTCAAGCGCGCCGGCGCTATCGCCTTGTCGCCGGAGAGCCGCCCCGACAATGAATCGCGCTTCGGCGCTTTGCGGCGATATGGCGAGTTCTTGCCGAGTGAAGCTTGCGGCTCGATCCGGCTCGGACGAAAGGCATTGTCGTGCCGCCTTGAGCCTCGACAAATTGGTCCCTCCCTTGGCAAAGCTCGATCATTGCAGATGCGAGTCCCGCTTGGCCATACCTGTGCTGTGTGTCCACATCGGTAAGCCAAGTGTGGTCGGTTTGCTGGAGATTGTCACCAAGGATCACTAGTCCGATAAGGCCGCTATCGACCAAGTTTTGCTTCTTATGTTCAAACGACCGGCTACATTGGGAATAATCCCGAGACGCTGGTCATCCGGGCATCTCCTCTCCGCGCGATCCGGTTCAAGCGGAAAGTCGTCGTCGGGATCACCACGGTCGGGGTCATCGCGCTCGTCGGCGTTACAGGCATCGCGCTGAAGCCGTCGGTGTTCAGAGCGATCGCGAATGGCGACGACAAGACCGACCTTGGCGCGCGTGCACCGGCAGACGCGCTTAGCGCCATGGCCAAGACCTACGGCGACGTGCCGCGGCTTGGCCCGCCGCTGCCCGGCGACCTCGGCGGACCGATCCTGGAACGACAACAGCAGCTTTTGACCAACGGGTCGGCAAGGCATCGTCGCCGTCTCGGTGCCCGTTCGCAATACTCGCAACGAGGTGGTCGCAGCGGTCAATATCAATATGTATCCGGCGAGTGCAGACAAGATCAAAATAGCAAAAAGCCACGTTCCAATTTTGCA
>JAYTHJ010000026.1:0-7102 GCA_043732725.1 Sphingomonadaceae bacterium
ATCGACGATGATGGCACATTTCCGGCGTTACGGCGGCGGGCACGCGGAAACGATCTTCGATCAGTATACGACGAAAACCTATAACGCCTATTCGACGCTGGACGCCCAGCTGGCCTTTTGCGACCGCGCGGCAATCATCGGGCGCGAGGTGCTCGCGGTGCGTCAAGGCCAGCTCGCCACGATAGCGCTCGACCGTGTCGCGCAGGTTCGCGCCTCGCTGGTAAGGGTTAAGCCGCTGAGTTTTCTCGGCAGCATCGACCTCGAACCGATGGCGCTCCCGGCCTTCGCGGACGGCAGCTGATCGGCGGCTAGCGTTACTGCAGTCGCGTGCCGCCACGGACGAACTGCAGCACGATCAGTCCGGCGAACAGCAGGCCGTCGATCGGCAGCAGTCCAATCCGCTGCGAACCACTGACACTGGTGGCAAGTTGCACCAGCAGCGGGGCCAGCCACAATGTCGCATTGCCGGCGATGACGAACAGCCCGAAGAACACGCCAATCTTGGCGGGCGGCACGACGCGCGTCACCATCGTCCGGCTCGACGCGTAGGCCGCCGTTACAGAAATCGCGCCGAGCAGCCCGCAGCCGATCAGGGCAAACTCGGGCAAGGTGTGAAACATCGGGCCCGACCAGACCGGCGCATGCGTCGCCGCATCATATGGCTGGAAAAATAAGGTCACACGCGTCTGGCCGAGCGTCAGCAGCTGCGACACGATCACCGCGATCAGCTCGATTGTCAGCGCCGGCTTTGGCCCGACTTTGGTGTCCAGCCAGCCTGCGGTGAGACCGCCGATCACCGCCGCACAGCTCAATATCAGCCCGTAGCTAACCAGCTCAAGCGTCCCCCAGCCGAGTTGCCCGGCGGCGTAGATGCCGGTAAAGATCAGAATGCCGGTCAGCCCGTCGGTGAACAGCATCCGCGCCCCAAGGTATAGAAGCCCGTCGCGGTAGCCTCGCGCCTCGCGGGCCAGCTGCACCAGATCCGCCGCGCCGCTGCGTACGGCCGCGCCGAGCCGCACGCCGGTCGCCGCGACGTCGGGGACGAAGCGGAATAGCGGCCACGCCCCGGCGGCGAACACCAGCGCGATTAGCGGTCCGGCGATGCGGTCGGGCTCGTGCGCTGCCCGGTCGAGCCCGAACAACGGTGCCGCGGGCACGAAGCTCCACGCCACCTTCCCCGGCAGCGCGAACGCCCACAATACGCCGGCCAGCATCAGCACCGAGAAGAAGTTACCCGCCGCCAGCCCCAGCCCCGACGCGTGCCCGGCCTTGCGCATTCCCGCCGCGGGAAGCAGCAGCGCGTTGTGCAGCGTCTCCGAATAGGCGAACAGGACGCCGCACGCCGCGGTAATCATGACCGCCTGCACCGGAGTCAGCCCGCCCGGATGAACCCACCACAGGCTAAAAATCAGCGGGACCATCAGCAGCACGACGGCGGCCAGCCACGGCTTGCGCGGCCCCATGCGGTCGACCGTTGCGCCGAGCAGCGGCGCGGTCAGCATGACGATCCAGCCGGTGTATTTTGCCCCCGCTGCGATGAGCGCCTGACCTTTAACCGGATCGCCGACAAGGCCGACGATGTACGGCGCGAAGATGTAGATGGCGACGAGGATGACATACGGATCGCGCACACCCTGGAACAGTGCCCAGCTCCACGCCGCACGGTTGAGGCGGTCGGGCGCGGCGGCGGACGTTCGTGCGGTCGTAGAAGCCATGACGCACTCATGGCGCAAGCGTGACGGGCTTGCCAGCGTTTCGCGGCCGTCTGCCGAAGCTCAATCTCAATAATTTCTGAGTTCAGTGACGTCGAAAGTGTCGGTGTGTTTTACAGTCGTTTCTAATAAATAAAGAAAATTTACGTAATTCATTACGTATTCGTAATGGAATAACTATTGCTGATTAGTTTGGGAGACCCAATCCTGGGAACGATAATGAAGCGCTTTCTGCTCGCTGCCGCACTGCTCGCTGCGACCCCGGCATTCGCCGTCAATCTGGTCATCAACGGCGACTTCGAAGCCAGCAATACGAGCTTCGCCTCGGACTACACCTACACGCCCTCGTTGCCGTCGGCCGGTACACCTGAAGGCGTCTATCTGATCGACACCGATGCCGCCAACGTTCATCCGGCGTAGTATTCGTTCGGCGACCATGCCAGCGGCAGCGGCAATTACCTGATCGAGAACGGCGCAACCAGCACGATCGACGGCGCCAACAAGATCGCATGGCAGCAGGCCGTCACCGCCGCCGCCAATACCACCTACTTCTTTGGGGCGCTCGCCTCGAAGCTGTGTTGCAACGCGAGCTATCAGGGCCTGCCGGCGCCATCGAATCTAACCTCTACCGTCGACGACGGCACGACGATCACGTCGCTGAGCACGTTCACCACCGATCCGGCTCACCCGGGCGTCTGGACCGGACTGTCGAACAGCTTTACGACCGACACCGCCGCCTCGCTGACGCTACGCATCGTCAATTCGAACCTTGCGGCGAGCGGCAATGACTTCGGCATCGACGATCTCTCTTTTTCGACGACTTCGACCGTGCTCGAGCCGGCGAGCTGGGCATTGCTGGTCAGCGGCATGGCGATGGTCGGTGTCGCCGCCCGCCGACGCCGCGCGACTGTCGTCGCCTAGACCGATCCGCGTCCGACGATCGAGGCCGGGGCGCGAACCACGACCTCTTTCGTATGCCTCACCCGGCGCTGACCCAATACCCCGCTCAGAAATCCACCCCCGCGGCGATCGCTTCGAGCTTCTTGACCCGCTCGCGCAGGTCGGCGAGGTCGATGCGGTTGGCCACGGCGGGCAGCTCATGGCCGTCGCGGCGTGGACTGCCGCCGAGCGTCAGGTCGAGTTCGTGGCGGCGCAGCTTGAGCCATTGCGTCCAGCTCCATGCGGTCACTGCCGTGACCAGTGCCAGCCCGATCAGACTGCTCAGGCTGAGCACGAACAGCGATAGAGTCGGGATCATGCCACTCTCCTCAGCGCTTCGCGTCGAGCGCGTCGATCTGGTCCGACAGCCGCTTGCCCGGATCGATCGCCAGCCGTTCGAGCACCTGGATGCGCTCGTTCAGCCGGGTAATTTCGGACTTCATCCGCGAAGCTTCATCGAGGCTGACCCCGGCCGGCGTCGCATAGAAGCCGTCACGCCGCCGCTCCTTGCGGCTGCGGGTGTCGAGGCCGTGTTTGGCGCTGTAGAGCTTGCCGAAGGTGATGATAGCGATGATCAGCACGACCATAATGAAAGGCGCGATTTCTCCCACGACTATTCTCCTTGAAGTGAATGGCTTAGTTGAGCGGCTTCGGCTTGAACGGTGGCGGTGCAGCGGTTGTCCGCAGCGTTTCGATCTCTTCCGCCAGCGCAGTGCCGCGGTCGGTGACGATGCGGTCGAGCACGGCGACCCGCGCTTCGAGCCGCTCGATCTTGGCGGCATACTGAGCCGCCTGCTCGCCGGCGACCGTCGCCGAAATTTCGACCTTGCGCTCCTGGAGCGCGATCCAGCGCTGCAGCGGCTTGCTAAGGGTCACAGCCAAACCGACTGCGAACGGTGCCAGCGGTACCAGAATCCAGATTGCACTCATCGTTTCTCCTCCCGTATTGGCAGTCTTGACTGCGGCGGCGGCTAGCGCAGCGCGTCGATTTCTCGCGCGGTCCGCGTCGCCGGATCGGTGACGATCTGCTCAAGCGTTGCGGTTCGCGCCGCCAGCGCCGCAACTTCCTGCCGGCTTACATCGGCTATTTGCGGATCGGGCTGGTGAAGCCACCGGCGGCGCAAGGCCTTCGAAATCAACACAAGTAGCACACCGGTTATGATGCCCATCGTGAAGGCTTCGCTGAAAGGCATCTCGTGATGGCGCTGCAGGACAACCGCAGCTGGCTGCGCCGTTGTCGCGGACGTTATCACATTATCAGAAATGGTGACGGTCTTGCCGTCGCGGATAATCGTGGTCGTCGACATGGTGGTCACCCTTCATTCCGGCGCCCTAGCGCAGCTGGTCGATTTCGTTGGCGAGGCGGTTGTTCGACGAGGTCACGTACGCCTCGATGCCTTGCAGCCGGCGATCGGTTTCGCGAAAGCTCGAGCGTACGTCGCGCATCGTCCGGTGCGGGGCGACGCGGACCTTGGCCCAAAACTTCTGCTCGTCGAGGTCGCCGTCATACAAATCGGCGGGCTTCACATCGGCGATCCAGCCCAGCAGGAAGTAGCCGACCACCACCGGTGGAAACAGCAGGAACACCGTGGCGACGAAGCCAATCCGTACCCACAACGCGGACACCCCGAAGTAATCGGCGGTCCCGGCGCAGACGCCGAGGAATTTGGAGTGGCGCTTGTCGAGATAGAAGCCGGTACGGCGAGCGGACATGGGTCGGGTTCCTTGCATCAGCGGTGGTGTCGTCGAGAGCGGCGGCTAGCGGCGCTCGCGCCGTTGCGGGTTTATCCGGGTAACCGGGGCGCTAAGCGCACCGTCTTTCCAGCCAGGGTTGTCGGCGGCGATGATCCGCTCGATCGAGTCGAGCCGCCCGTCGAGCCGCCGCGACATCTCGTGGAGGTCGTCGAGCAGCTGCTCGTCCTCGATCGTGATGCCTTTCGCCTTACGCCACTGCGTCATGTAATGCAGAATCAGCCACGGCAGCCCGATGAACAACGTCGAGATCGCGAGAACGCCTTCGATGTCCATCGCCGCTACTCGGCGGCGCGAGCGAGGCGGGCCTTCATTGCGGCCAGCTCGGCCGCGACGTCGTCCCCGGCGCGCAAGTCGGCGAACTGGTCTTCGAGGCTCGCCACCGGGCCACCGAGCGCATAGGCGTCGGCGCGGCCCTCGGCGAGGTCGGCGCGGCGCTCGATAATCTCGAACTTGGCGAACGCATCCTCGATCCGCGGGCCCTTGTAGAGCGCGCGCATCCTGGTGCGGTCGTTGGCGCTGTCGATCCGCACCACCAGCGCATTCTGCCGGGCGCGCGCCTCGCGGAGCTTGCCCTCGAGGCGGCGGATGTCCTCCTCGTTACCGCTCAAACTCTCCTCGAGCTGCGCGATGTCGGCCTGCGTCGCGTCGGCGAAGCTTTTCGCCTTGGCCTTCTCGACCAGCGCCGCGGTGGCGAGGTCTTCGCGGCCCTTCGACAGCGCCAGCTCAGCCTTCTCCGCCCAGCTCGCCTGCGCGGCTTCGGCGCGAATGACGGCGCGACGCATTTCCTTCTGGTCGGCGATGGTGCGGGCGGCTCCGGCGCGGACTTCGACCAAAGTCTCCTCCATCTCCATGATGATCATGCGGATCAGCTTGGCGGGATCCTCGGCCTTGTCGAGCAGGTCGGTGACGTTGGCAGCGATAATGTCGCGGGTACGGGAGAAAATGCCCATCAAATGATACTCCTAGGGGTGTTCGGCGCAGCTGAGTTTAGGCGGTCAGCGTCGAGATCAAAGGCGCTCCAGAAACTGCCTGCGCCGGGCCGACCGCGGTGCCAAGGCAGACACTGGCGAACAGCAGCGCGCCAAGGGCACCGATGAGCGTGCGGAGAATGCCGGGGTGGGCGTTGAAAGTCATTATTGTGCTCCTGAGTGGCGGCTACGAGACGATCCCGGACCGGCTACACAAAGTGCTTTGCAGAACCCGTGCCAACAGACGCGCGTCCCGGAAAACGGCTGATTTACGCCAGATCATGAAACTGCCCGCGCAGCCGCTGGCTGACCGCTTGCTGAACAATGGGAAAATGCACTAAAGCTTGGGCATGCAGTCGCCCGCCGCGCTGATCGGCAATGCGCCGAGCTTCCTCGATGCGGTCGAGCGCGCCAGCGGGGCCGCCGCCCTGCACCGTCCGGTGCTGGTGATCGGCGAGCGTGGCACCGGCAAGGAGCTGATTGCCGAGCGGCTGCACCGACTCAGTCCGCGCTGGGGCGGCCCGCTGGTGACGCTCAACTGCGCCGCACTGCCCGAAAATCTGATCGACGCCGAGCTGTTCGGCTATGAAACCGGCGCCTTCACCGGCGCGACCCGCGGTCGCCCGGGCCGCTTCGAGGATGCTGACGGCGGCACGCTGTTCCTCGACGAGATCGCGACACTGAGCGCCGCCGCGCAGGAACGTCTGCTGCGCGTCGTCGAATATGGCGAGCTGACCCGGCTGGGATCGAACCGGGTCACCCGCGTCGACGTGCGCGTCGTCGGCGCGACCAACGAGGACCTGCCGGCGCTGGTCGAGCGGGGCTGCTTCCGCGCCGATCTGCTTGATCGGCTGGCGTTCGAGGTCGTGACGCTGCCGCCGCTCCGCGCCCGCGCGGAGGACATCGAGACGCTGGCGATGCACTTCGCGCGGCGAATGGCGGTCGAGCTCGGCTGGGCGGGCTTCGTCGGCTTCGATGCCGCGGCGCTCGCCGAACTGCAGGCTTACCCGTGGCCGGGCAACGTCCGCGAGCTGAAGAACGTTGTCGAGCGCTCGCTCTACCGCTGGGCCGACGCCGAACGCCCCGTCGGCGCGATCGTGCTCGACGCATTCGACTCGCCGTGGCGGCTGGGCCTCGCCGCATCCCGGCTAATTACGCCAGCGCCCGCGGTTATCAACTCGGCGAGCGACGTCATCGCCAGCACCAATCTCATTGCCGCGCCGATTGCCGACATAACCAACATCGCCGATCTGCGCGCCGCGGTCACCGCCTATGAGCGCGACATCCTCGCCGCCGCACTCGCGCGCTGCCGCCACAACCAGCGCGCTACCGCGACTGCGCTGGCGCTGAGCTACGACCAGCTGCGGCATGCGTTGAAACGTCACGACATGTTATGATCCCGCTGCGCTCGAGCCGTCTCTGTCGGCGGACACGTTCAGCTATCGCCACGGTAAACATCACAAGACGTACGTCGACAAAGCAATGCCGCGATCGAGGGCACGTCGCTTGCCGATAAGACCGACGTCTAAATCGTTCGCGCCGCCAAGGCGCAAGGTAATGCCGGGCATATTTACCAACGCCGCGCAGGCATGGAACCACGCTTTCCTGTGGCACTCGCTGTCGCCAACCGACGGCGGCGCGCCCACCGGTGCGCTAAAGGAAGCGCTCGACCGCGATCTCGGCGGTGTCGAGAAGTTCGGCGAGGCGTTCAAGGCCGAAGCGGTCGTG
>JAYTHJ010000027.1:0-2045 GCA_043732725.1 Sphingomonadaceae bacterium
AGCTCGGGGCGGATGTGGTGGCACATTCGGCGACCAAGCTGATGGATGGGCAAGGCCGAGTGCTCGCCGGCGCGGTGCTCGGCTCGGCCCAGTTCATCAACGATGTGCTGCTGCCGTTCACCCGAAACACCGGTCCAACGCTGAGCGCGTTCAACGCGTGGGTGGTGCTGAAATCGTTGGAGACGCTCGACTTGCGGGTGCAGCGCGCTGCCGAGAACGCACATGCGGTGGCGAGCTTTCTCGACGCGCGCGTGCCGCGGCTGCTCTACCCCGGACTTACCAGCCATCCGCAGCATGCGCTAGCGATGCAGCAGATGAGCGCCGGCGGCACGATCATGGCGCTGTTCGTCGACGGCGGGCGCAGCCAGGCGCACGCGCTGCTCGACGCGCTGCAGCTGGCCGATATCTCGAACAACGTCGGCGATTCGCGGACGCTGATGACGCATCCGGCCTCGACCACCCACGCCAGCGTCGCCGAGGCCGCGCGGCTCGAGATGGGCATCACCGAAGGCATGCTGCGGCTGTCGGTCGGACTCGAGGACCCGCGCGATGTGATCGCCGATCTCGACCAGGCGCTGACGAGCGTCGGGCTGTAAGCGGCGGCGTGAAGGCGTTCTTTCCCTATAGCGCGACGACACAGCGGATCACCGTGCGGGTCAACCCGCGCTTTCTGCCGGACCAGTCCGATCCAGCGGCGCACCGCTACGTCTGGAGCTATCATGTCCGCATCGAGAACGACACGACTGCGCCGGTTCAGCTGATCGCACGGCACTGGGTAATCACCGACGGCGACGGCGAGTCCGACGAAGTCCGCGGCGAGGGTGTTGTCGGTGCGCAGCCGGTGATCGAGCCGGCGGGATCGTTCGACTATGTCTCGGGCTGTCCGTTGCCCACCGCCAACGGCGCGATGCGCGGCAGCTATGCGATGCTCGGCCCCGACGGGCTGTTTGAGATCGTCATCCCGCGCTTCCGGCTCGACAGTCGCCACGTCCGGCCCGATGTCAGCGAGTGACAGCTCGGCTGGACGCGAGCGTGCCGGAGTGAGCGCCACATGAAGCGCACGCATCTGCCGTTGAACGCGCTGCGGGTGTTCGATGCGGCCGCCCGCCATCTGTCGTTCACCAAAGCGGCGGACGAGCTCGCGGTGACCCCGGCTGCGGTCGGGCAGCAAATTCGGGCGCTCGAGGATGTACTCGGCACGGTGCTGTTCCGGCGGCTGACGCGCAATCTCGAACTGACTCCCGAGGCGGCGCGCGCGCTGCCGGCGTTGCGTGACGGGTTCCTGCAGTTCGAGGAGGCGGTGCGCGTCATGCAGGACGGGCAGGGCAGCAAGGTGCTGACCATCGCCGCGCCGCGCGACTTCACGGCGAAATGGCTCAGCGCGCGGCTGGCCACTTATGCCGAGCTACACCCCGACATCCGCTTCGTCGTCGCCGCGCACGACCTCGCTGCGGCGAACGGCGGCACAGTCGATTTTACCCAGGCCAACCTCGATCTCGCGGTGACCTATGGCGCGGCCCCTCAGGCCGAAGGTTTGCACGGCAAGCCGCTGGCAGTCGAGCAGCTGATTATTGTCGGCGCGCCCGGTGCCGACTCCGAACGGCCGCGCATCGATCACATGAATGCCGCCGCGCCCGACCTCAGCGCAAGCTTTACGGTGGCCGATGCCGGGCTGGCGATCGACGCTGCCGCGGCCGGTCTGGGCCTGGCGCGGGTGCCGGTGACGCTGGCCGCGAGCGACCTCGCCAACGGCCGCATCGTCGTGATCGGCGAGCCCGAACCGGCCACCGACGCCTTCTGGCTGATCGCTCCCACTCCGCAATGGCGGCAGGCGAAGGTGCGCGCACTGGTCGAGTTCCTGCTCAACGCGCCGTAAGACGCTTTCGTCCGGTCGGCGCCTCGCGCCGCCGCTGACCAGCGACTCATACCAAGTCCCTTGGACGCTGACTCAACGCGGGGGATTCCCAAAGCGGCGATGATCTGATTCAACATCGCAAGCTGTGGGAGGTTTGCGATGGCATCAGCGGTTTGGCTTCGGGACGATT
>JAYTHJ010000028.1:0-2042 GCA_043732725.1 Sphingomonadaceae bacterium
TGCTTCCTAGGCGGTTCGGCCGCGCCGGTGAAGGCGCTTTGGGTCAAGAAGGTTTAAGTACGATGTTTCGCGGGTCGATCCCGGCGCTGGTAACGCCGTTCAACGACGGCAAGGTCGACGTGGCGGCGTTAAGCGCCTTCGTCGACTGGCAGATCGCGCAGGGATCGGCGGCGCTGGTCCCGTGCGGGACCACAGGCGAGTCGGCGACGCTGAGCATCGACGAGCACAATCACGTCATCGCGCTGACGGTCGAAGCGGCGGCGGGCCGCGTGCCGGTGATCGCCGGTTGCGGCTCGAACGATACCGCGACCGCGGTGCTTCACATGCGCCACGCGCAAAAGGTCGGCGCAGCGGCGGCACTGGTCGTCTGCCCCTATTACAACAAGCCGAGCCAAGCGGGGCTATCCGCGCATTATCGGGCGCTTACCGAAGCTTGCGAGCTGCCGATACTGATCTACAACATCCCGAGCCGCTCGGTGGTCGACATGAGCGTCGAGACGATGGCGCGGCTGGCCGAGCTGCCGGGTATCATCGGGGTCAAGGATGCCACTGGCAATCTGGCGCGGGTCTCGGCACAGCGCGCCGCGTGCGGCACCGGCTTCGTCCAGCTGTCGGGCAACGACGACATGACGCTGGGTTTCATGGCGATGGGCGGTCACGGCTGTATCTCGGTGACGGCCAATGTCGCGCCCAGGCTGTGCGCCGAGTTTCAAGCGGCGTGCGCCAGTGGCGACTATCTGGCGGCGCTGGCGCTGCAGGACCGGCTCTATCCGCTGCACGCGGCCTTGTTCACCGATGCCAGCCCCGGGCCGACGAAGTACGCGCTCGCCGAGCTAGGCCATATGACGTTCGAAACGCGGCTACCGATCACGCCGCCGACGGCCGCCGCGCGCGCTGCGGTCGATGCGGCGCTGGCGCATGCGGGGCTGGGCTAATGGCGCGCGCCTACGTCAACACCGGCGTCAAGGCCAAGATCGTCGCCGAGAATCGCCGCGCGCGCTACGAGTTCTTCATCGACGAGGTGCTCGAGGCGGGGATCGCGCTGGCCGGGACCGAGGTCAAGGCGCTGCGGCAGGGCGAGGGCTCGATCGCGGAGGCGTATGCCGAGCTTAAGGACGGCCAGATGTGGCTGGTCAACGCCAATATTCCCGAGTTCAGCCACGGTAATCGCAACAACCACGAGCCCAAGCGACCGCGCAAGCTGCTGCTGCACGAGCGCGAGATCAAGCGCTTCAACGGCGCGGTCACCCGCCAGGGTATGACGTTGGTGCCGCTGATGATTTATTTCAACGACCGCGGCCGCGCTAAGGTCGAGCTGGCGCTGGCCAAGGGCAAGAAGCTTCACGACAAGCGCGACACCGAGAAGGCCCGCGACTGGAAGCGCGAAGCGGGGCGGCTGCTGCGCGAGCGGGGCTAGGCCATGCTCCATGACGACCTGACACTGCTCGGACTACTACTGTTCGTCGCGGCGGTGGTCGCGATGCTCACGCAGCGCTTCAAGTTACCGTACAGCGTCGGGCTGATGCTGGCTGGGGTAGTGCTCGCGTTCGTGCCGTTGCCGTTCACGCTGCCGCTGTCGCGCGACCTGATCTTCGACGTCCTCCTGCCGCCGATTGTCTTCGAGTCGGCGCTCAACATCCACTGGCACGACTTGCGACGCAATTTTCCGGTGGTCGGCTTGCTGAGTAGCGTCGGCGTGGTAATCGCCGCGGCGGTTGCTACGGCGGGCATGCATTTCCTCGCCGGCTGGAACTGGACGATCGCGGCGCTGTTCGGCACGCTGATCGCCGCCACCGACCCGGTGTCGGTGATCGCCACCTTCAAGCGCGTCAATATCGATTCGCGGTTGCATCTGCTCGTCGAGAGCGAAAGCCTGTTCAACGACGGCACCGCCGCGGTCGCTTTCGCCGTCGTTCTCGCGGTCGCGGGGGGGAGGTCGAGCGGAATCGGATCGATCGGCGGCTCGCTGGTCTGGATGATTCTCGGCGGCGTCGCCTGCGGGGCGAGCATCGCGTTGCTGCTGCTGCTGCTCGCGCGACGCA